>WLOR01000017.1 GCA_009699165.1 Actinomycetota bacterium
TCAATGGAGGGATATTCATCTGTTAAGAGCAAGACATAGGCGTCAACTCGTGTCTGTAGTGAAAGCAGTGCCTCATTAAATGCCAATAGGTAACTTGGGTATATCTGACGAAATACAATTGCAAGTGCTGTGGGAAGCACAAAGAAACCGACGGCCAATAGATTTGAACTATTGGAGCTTAAATCTGACGGCGCGAACGAGGTGACATAGATCGCCATTGGCACGACCAGAATGATGCGAAATAAGGCGCTTAAACGGTTGCGCTCGGTCAGGGTCACATCTATCTGGGTCTCGATTTGTTGGCTCATGTGTGCAAATTTATCGTGCATTGTGGGAAGGGATTGCCATTTACAGGTTAACTGCCGTAGTTTTGCACCTCTTACAGGATGTTTTGCAGTTTTTGCAGTGTTATGTGGCTCAAACCCGAGAGTTAAGAGGCGATGATGGCAGGAATTAAAGAGGTTGCTGAAGAAGCTGGAGTTTCTACTGCAACGGTCTCTCGGGCACTGCGAGGTCTGCAACACGTCAATGAGATAACTCGAGCCAAGATTATCGCCGCAGCAGAAAAGTTGGATTACCCATTAACGCGCGCAGATTCACCGGCAGGGCGAACAAATAGCGTTGGAGTCGTTGCACCATACATTTCGCGTTGGTATTTCTCACAAGTGATTAGTGGGGCAGAGCAAGCCCTACGTGAAGCAGGTTTAGATTTACTCCTCTATAACTTCAGTGCCATGAAAGGGCGCGAGCGTTTATTTCAACATCAGTTACTAAAGGGTCGAGTGGATGCACTTATCGTGATTTCTCTCCCACCAACAGAAGAAGAGTTTGACTCGATACTAAGTCTTGGAATCCCAATTGCTCTTGTGGGAATGGACCACGCGCAGTGTGCGAGCGTAAAGATAGATGACGTAGCTGCGGCACGTACAGCAACTCAGCATCTTGTTAATCAAGGTCATAAGAAAATTGGTTTGATGTCTGGACGTCCAGATGATCCATTTAACTTTAGTGTTCCACAGGATCGTCGTAAAGGTTTCATGCAAGTGCTCGCAGAAAATCATCTTGAGTGGCTACCATCTCGCGAAGTTCATGGAGATTTCACAATGCATACAGCCTCGCGCGCAATGGATGATTTGTTGGCCCGTCCCAATAGGCCAACTGCAATATTTTGCGAATCCGATGAGATGGCGATGGGGGCTCTGCAAGCACTGCGTCGACATGGATTAAAGAGCCCCGATGACATTTCAATTGTTGGTTTTGATGGTCACGAAATGGCCGAGTTCTCTGAACTCACAACGATCGAGCAGCCGGTCGCTCTCATGGGTGAGATGGCAGCGTGGTCGATTATGGAGCGCTTGCGCAAACCCGATGTTGTTCCACCCTCACTGGTTTTGCCCACAACTTTGGTCGTTCGAAATACCACCCGCAGGCTGATGCCAGATGAGGCTTGACCTGCTTCATTTCTAAAGCCTTGCAGGGTAGCCTTCGACGATGAGTGATTCACACGTACAAGCGCCATCATTAGCCAAACTTTTGACCCACCACTCTGAAAAATGGCGTGGCTTTGATCGCGATGTACTGCCTCTGCCAGTGGCTGAGATGGATTATCCAATCGCCGAACCTATTCGTGCCGTGCTCCAAGAAATGGTTGCACAGTCAGATTTG
This sequence comes from Actinomycetota bacterium, assembly GCA_009699165.1. Classification (GTDB taxonomy): domain Bacteria; phylum Actinomycetota; class Actinomycetes; order Nanopelagicales; family Nanopelagicaceae; genus Planktophila. The sequence continues at coordinate 1,666 of WLOR01000017.1, forward strand.
GGATATTTGGGATCTGTGCCAGAACTTGCGGCAGGTTTTGCACACTTTGCTGCAGAGCGTTGGAGCTGGAGCGTTGACACTTCGCAAGTCAAAGTCGCATCAGATGTCGGGGTAGCTGTTGTTGAAGTCTTGCGAGTTATCACGCAACCTGGAGATAAAATATTAATCAACTCACCGGTATATCAGAACTTTTACAACTGGATTAATGAAACACGTTTAGAAAAAATCGATGTTCCTTTCACACGCTCTGCAATTGAAGGCGAGCTCAATAATCCTTGGCAGTTAGATTTAGATGCCGTTGAAGAAATCTACGCATCAGGTTTAAGAGTTCATTTACTGTGTTCTCCACATAATCCTCTAGGTCGAGTTTATTCAAAAGATGAGTTAGTGCGGATTGCGCAGATGGCCAAGAGATACAACGTTCTAGTTGTCAGTGATGAAATCCATGCACCGCTTACCTTTGCAGAGCAGCAATTCTTCCCCTTCTTAGCAGTTAGTGAAACTGCTCGCGAAGTTGGCATTACAGTGACCGCGGCTTCTAAGGGATGGAATATTGCTGGACTTAAGTGCGCAATAATTGTTTCGCAAGGTGATGAAATGAAGGCAAAGTTAGATCAACTTCCCGCTGCCGTTCACTTTAGGGCATCGATTTTGGGTGCTTTTGCATCTGCGACCGCCTTTGCAGAGGGGGGTACATGGCTTGATACTGTTATGAAAGAGCTTGATCACAATCGTTTTCTGGTCAGAGATCTATTGAGAGAGAAATTACCAATGGTTAGGTATCACATACCTCAAAATAGTTATTTAGCATGGCTTGATTTAACTGCGCTGAATCTAGGTGAAAATCCATCAGCAACCCTCCTAGAAAAAGGCAGAGTGGCTTTTAACGCAGGGCATACGTATGGGGCTCAATCCTCACAGTATGTGCGTCTTAACTTTGCGACGAGTCCGGAGATACTCAACGAAGCGGTATTGCGGATTGCCAGTACTGTGTGATGAGTGGCTTTGACTGCGATGTAATTATTGTCGGTGCTGGCCATAATGGATTGGTTGCAGCTGCGTATCTAGCTCGAGCCGGGAAAAAAGTTCGCATACTCGAGGCAAATAGTGAAGTTGGTGGCGCAACTGCAAGTGTGCGCGCTTTCTCAGGTTATGACGCTCGAATTTCTCGCTACGCCTATCTTGTCTCGTTGTTACCAGATTCAATCATTGATGATCTTGGACTTAATTTTGAATGTATTTCACGCACAGTCTCTAGTTACACACCCTATGAGCGCGATGGTTTAAACCAAGGTCTCTTGGTTTCTCGCACATGGGATGAAGCCACTGAAGAGTCCTTCAATCTCCTAGATCCAACTGGCGCTGAAGGTTTAGCGTGGAGAGATTTCTATGGTGAGATTGCGCAGTTTGCACAACGGATTGCACCGACTTTGCTTAAGCCATTGATGACTAGAAGTGAGCTAAAAGAGTATGTCGGACTTCCTGAAGTCTGGGACTACATGATTGAAAAACCAATTGGCGAGATAATTACCGATAGATTTAAAGATGACTTGGTCCGCGGAGTTGTTCTAACAGATGCTTTGATTGGTACTTTTTCCTCAGCTTTTGAAATGCAGTCAAACATATGTTTTCTCTATCACCTGATGGGTAATGGCACGGGAGAGTGGAAAGTTCCGCGAGGAGGCATGGGTGCACTTGTAGATGAGCTTGAACGTGTCGTGATCTCTTTAGGCGTTGAGATTGACTTAAATCAGCGCGTAATAGAGGTTGCGAGTGACGCAGACGGCGTGAGCGTAACGATCGAAAATGGGAATCACCTTCGCGCCAAGTACCTATTATCAAATGCAGCTCCGCAGACTTTAGCTACTTTACGAGGCCTTGATAAACCAAAAAGCCTTGATGGCTCTCAGATGAAGATAAATATCTTGTTAAAAGCTCTGCCTCAACTTAAGTCTGGAATTGATCCACGCTTAGCATTCGCTGGGACTTTTCACGCAAATGAGTCATTCTCGCACTTTGAAACTACATACTCTCAAGCCAAGAGAGGTTTAATGCCACAAGCTCTTCCGATTGAAATGTATTGCCACACATTAAGCGACCCATCAATCCTGAGCGCCGAATTAAATGAGATGGGTTACCAAACTCTGACCCTCTTTGGCTTGCATACACCTGCTGATCTCTTTGATGCAGATAATGAAGGAGCTCGAGCTTTGGCATTACAGTCGGCGCTCGCTTCACTTAATCACTTCTTAGTTGAACCAATTGAAAACCTTATTGCAGGCATAGAGGTAAAGACACCTTTGGATATCGAGCAAGAAGTTGGCCTACCTCGTGGAAATATCTTCCATAGAGATTTGCAATTTCCTTTCCGCGAAGATGCTTCAGCGCAAAGTTGGGGAGTGGAAACAGATGATCCGCGCATATTTATATGTGGAGCTGGGGCTATCCGTGGTGGCGGCGTGAGCGGCGTGCCTGGGCATAATGCGGCGATGGCCGTGCTCTCTAAGGCTTAGGCTTAGCGCATGAGCAAACACCCTGAAACACAGGCAGTTGTAGCTGGACGACCAGAGGTTGCACCAGATGCCGGATTAAACCCACCACTCGTTTTAACCTCAACATTTCATGCAGGTGGGCCGATTGGTTATGGACGGTATGGAAATCAGACATGGACTGCCCTTGAAGAGGCAATTAGTGCGTTAGAAGGCGGCGCTACATTAGCTTTTTCATCGGGTATGGCCGCCATAAGCGCGGTATTTTCAATCTTGCCAATTGGTGCCCCAGTTGTCGCATCAAATCAAGGCTATAGCGGCGTTATGACTCTACTGAACTCTTTTCATGCCAGCGGTAGATTAGAAGTTCGATTCGTAGATATCGTTGATACGCAATCTGTGATCAATGCAATGAAGGGTGCGGCTTTAGTATGGATTGAGTCTCCAACTAATCCATGCCTAGATGTTGCCGAACTGGTTCCCTTGATTGCAGCTGCTAAAAAATTAGGAATTGGCATCGCAGTTGATAACACATTTGCAACTCCACTTGTTCAGAACCCATTGGAGTTAGGTGCAGATATTGTGATGCACTCGGTTACAAAATTCCTCTCAGGTCATAGCGATGTACTGATGGGCTCACTTTCTACCAATGATCCAGCGCTTTTAAAGCGTCTTCAAGATTCTCGCAGTTTCAATGGCTCGATTCCAGGACCATTTGAATCCTGGTTAGCGCTTCGGGGCCTTAGGACGTTTCCACTTCGCTTTAATAAGTCTCAGGAGAGCGCAAAAATACTAGTTTCTAAACTCACAGCACACCCAAAAATTACCCGTGTGCGTTACCCAGGTTTTGGTGCGATTCTTTCATTCGAAGTAGATGGCACCGCTGAGCAGACACAACAGGTCTGTGAATCCTCCAGACTAATCGCTCACGCCACAAGCCTTGGCGGAGTGGAGTCTTTGTGGGAGCGCCGCCGCCGATGGCCAATGGAGAGCGCATCGGTGCCTGAGCAGTTAATCCGCCTATCTGTTGGATGCGAGCACGTTGATGATATTTGGAACGACATCAATAGTGCGTTGGCCTCTATCTAGAGAAATTTAAGGCAATACGGAGTATTTTTATCTTATGATTAAAGCAATCCGCCGGATATTTGCCGCTGTGACCGTTGCAGTTTTGGCATTTCGCGCGGTTGGTTCATTTCTATCCTGGATTGAGCATCAAGAAGACACGACCGCAAATGCATGGATAGATGAAGAAGAGTTTGAGGATGTCTGAAGCTCAATATATTCCTGGCACTTGCAACTTAGGTAAGAGTGAAGTTCGGCGAAGGCAGTTAGTTGGTTTAGTTGGATTATTCTTTTCACTAAGCTCTCTAATTGGCTTACTTGCTGTGCATGCAGATCGTTCGGCGCGTTTAGGAATCTTTCTGCCCTTACTTGTCGCATCTGTTGGCTATGTGCAATCACGTAGCAGATTTTGCTTAGCCTATGGCTTTGCTGGAACATTCAATCTTGGAAAGCTTGGAGATATCTCACGAGTGAGTGATCCAATAGACAGAGCTGCTGATAGAAAAACAGCACTCACGATTCTTGGCAAATCTTTTCTTCTTGCAGCTATAGCAACGGGAGTGGTTTACGCATTACCCTTATAGTTATGAAGATCCAAATTCATACACGAAATGCCGTCTTAGCCGAAGATTTTAAAGAAATTGTCGAAGATAAACTCAACTCGATGGAGCGCTTTAGTATTTTAATTGAACGCATCGAAGTTGAAATTCTTCATGAAGCAAACCCTCACCAAGGCAAGAAATCACACCGAGTGGTTTTAACTTCACACGGAGCAGGCCCACTTATAAAATCAGAGGGAGCCGAGTTCAATGATCTGGCTGCATTTGATTCTGCTGTTAAGACATTTGCACTACAAATACGAAAAATCCACGAACGTTCAAGCCAATATAACCGTGACACATTGAGGAAACAAAAAAACGCGATTTAGAGTATTGCGCTTCCATCTCTTCTAGTGGCAGTAAGGCTGGCTACAGTCGTTATAAGTAGGCTTGCAATTATTACACCAAGGCTGAACTCTAAGCTGACCTCAGGGATGTGTACATTACCTATCTCATCGATTCCAATTCCATGGAAAGCCTCCATAATCATCTTAATTCCGATGAATGCCAGAATAAAGGAAAGCCCTTTCGACAAGAAAATAAGGCGAGAAAGTAATCCTTCAAGTAAGAAGTAGAGTTGACGTAGTCCCATGAGTGCGAACACGTTAGCCGTGGTGACGATATATGGATCTTTGGTTAGGCCAAAAATAGCTGGAATAGAATCGAGTGAGAAGACGAGATTCGTTAATCCAAGGGCAATAAGTGCAATTGAAAAGATGCTCATGCCACGAGCTTTTAATGAAGCGACGACGCGACCCTCTTTGAACTCTTCATCTTCATTTTCTTTTGCAAGAGTGTAAGCCGTATAAATAAGAAAGGCACCAAAGAGAAAGAAAATACTTGAAAAGCGCGAAATGAGCGCTGCACCAAGTGGGATAAGCAGACCTCTAATGCCAATAGTAAGCATTATGCCTAAGAGCAATACGAGTTGTTGTTTTTCTTTCTGGACCTTCAGGTGAGTGAGCAGAATAATGAAGACGAAAATATTATCCACTGATAATGCATACTCAGTTAACCAACCTGCGAAAAACTCTTTCTGACCGGATGCACTTGACCAATGGGGTAAAAGCGCCCCAAAGATGAGAGCGGTTGCGATGTAAAAAACTGTCCAAAAGGCCGCCTCAACAATGGATGTCTCTTTGTTTCTGCGCAATAGCGCAATTGCTAAATCAAAGATAATGACTGCAGCCAAGACTCCGATTGTGATGATCCATGTGGCTGTTGATTCCATGGCGGTATTGTGTCAGTTAGTTGAGAATCCACATCGTTGAGCACGCTGGAACGACACGAACAATATGAGAGGCAGTGAAGTCACCACTACTGGTGATTATTGTCTGCCCTTCAACCTCAACTGCGTAATCTTGGCCAGAAAGATTCATATAAACAGTAATCGATCCCCTTCTAAAAGCTAGTAGACCCTCTCTCATCGCTCCATGCGATGGGGACTCTAGCCACGCAATCACTCCCGCCCCAGTTAAGTGTTGAGCTCGAAGCGCAAGGGCAGCGGTGTAGAGATTGAGAACGCTACTCGGATCAGATTTTTCGATTTCGACCGTGAAGGCGCTCCATGACTGTTGCATGGGAAGCCATGGCTTGCCTGTTGAAAAACCAAATGGCGGAACGTCTCCACTCCAAGGCAACGGTACTCGCGCACCATCGCGACCCTTAATCTCGCCATTAGATCGAATAAATGAGGGATCTTGACGGTCAGAGTTCTCTAACTCACCATCTGGAAGTCCTAACTCTTGGCCTGCAAAGATATATGCAGATCCTGGGAGTGCAAAAACAAATAGTGCAAGGGCTCGTGATTGGTGATCACCGATTCGTGAAGCTACCCGTGGTGAATCATGGTTGCTCAAAGCCCATGTTGGCAGAGCATTTACGGTTGCATTGAGTTCAATCGATCGACTTATTACATCGTAGAGAAATGCACTTTCAAAAGGGGCGGTTAATAGATCAAAGTTAAAAACTTGATGAAGCTCATCACTTCGAACATAACGTGTAGCGTTAATTGGCGGATGAACCCAGGCTTCGGCTACAGCCATTACTTCACGATCACCGTAAGAGTCAAAGATTTTGCGCCAACGTCGATAGATTTCATGGACACCTTGGCGATCAAAGTACGGAACAGATTCCAGTAATGAGTTTCGCAGAGCGGTATCCATATCAACATCTAGGCGAAGCGCATTACTCAAACCTGTTGGATCTGGATGATCTTTCCCAATCTCTTCCTTTACTAATCCATGTGCAACATCTATTCGAAACCCATCGACACCAAGATCTAACCAGAAACGTAATGTTTCCTCGAAGTCAGCATTAACGTCGGCATTTTCCCAGTTCAAATCAGGCTGAGATGAGTCAAATAAGTGAAGGTAGTACTGGCCGTCTGCAACTTGAGTCCAGGATGGCCCACCGAAAAGGGAGATCCAATTATTAGGGGGTGTGCCATCTGCTTTAGCGTCATAGAAATGGAAGCGATTTCTTTCGGCAGAGCCAGGTTGTGATTGAAGAGCTGATTGAAACCACTCATGTTGATCCGAAAAATGATTTGGAACAATATCGGCAATAACTCTTAGGTTTAAATCGTGCGCTCGTTTTATAAGCGCTTTAGCATCTGATAGGTCCCCAAATCGTGGATCAACGTCACGGGGGTTTGCCACATCGTAGCCACCATCTTTATTGGGAGATGTATAAAAGGGGCTTAGCCATATTGCATCGACACCTAGAGATTTGACGTACTCGAGGCGAGAAGTAATGCCTTGTAAGTCTCCTTCGCCATCGCCGTTACTATCGTAGAAAGAGCGAGGGTAAATCTGATAAATCACCGCTTCTTTCCACCAAGGCATCGATTTCATAGGGATGAACCTAATTCATGCAAACCGAGGCGGACAATGTAATAAACCTGAAAGCGGCTCGAGTAGGTTGCGCTTAGATAACGATTTACTGGGAAATCTTTGCCTCTAATGCCTTCACTAATGCGTGCATATCTTGTGAAAGTGCATGGAGCTCCGTGAGCTCTTGGTGGGCAATGGAGCGCGCCTCCTTAGCTAACTCAAACTCGGCAAGAGAGGCGGCATGAGTCTCATTTATCGTATTTTCTACACTCTGAGATTGCACTTTTTGGCCCACCATGATTATTGAAAGTAGGACTAGTTGCAAGAATGTCTGAGCTACCCATGAAACTATCACAATCGTATCTTTTGATTGTATTGCTTTTGGAAGTGAGATCAGTGCAATAAAAGCAAAGAGATAGGCACACCACATAGTTGCAACACCATTAGTGACCTTCTGTGCAATCCAGAAATTAATTTTTTTCATGGATAAAGAGTAACCAAGGAAGCAACTATTTCGGTGGGCTTGGCCTTGACTTTATGGGTTTAGATTTCTTGGTAGGAGTGGACTCACTTTTCAACGCTGGTCTATTAAAATCATTCGTTTGAGTGGGCTCTATTGGTTCAGGCCCCATCGCCAAAATTGCAGCATCGCGCGTGGCTGTTGCAAGACGAATTGCACTCTTTTGCTGCGCCAGTGCTACTGATTTTGCATCGGCGCTTTTCGCAGTTCGCATGGCCTTCTTTGCTGCATTATTAGCGGTATTTATTGCTTCTATAAAACTTTTTGCAATCTCATTGCGCATTCTTTCTCGGTTTTTTACTTGAGAGTGAAACAAAACCATTGCACTCTTTTGCTGCGAATTTTGAGTAGAGTCAGCAGCCCTTGCTACGGGTGTTCCAAAAGCCAAGATTAAAGCCAGCATAAGCGCGGCAGAGCTTTTGAACTTCATAGTGAAAGAATGCCTCAAATTGTTGTGCATTTTCTGTGAAAGCCGATGTTTTTACAGTTTTTTATTGGCAACTTCACGCTCACGTGAAAGAGTGGGGCTATGTCTGAGTTGATAATGATCGTTGATGATGAACCAGGCCTTCGAGCTTTACTGCGCGATACTTTAGGACTTGCTGGATTTGAGGTGGTGGAGGCCTTCGATGGGATGCACGCGCTAACGCTTTTGCGCACGAACAAGCCAGCGCTAATTGTTATCGATATCAATATGCCGCTCATGGACGGCTTTGAACTCGTTGAGAGGTTGCGAAATGCAAATGATTTAACCCCTGTACTCATGTTGACCGCCCGGGGCGATAAAAGCGATATTGCAAGGGGGCTGAAAATCGGTGCTGACGACTATGTCATTAAACCTTTTGGTATTGAAGAGTTAATTCTTCGAATAAAAGCGATTTTGCGGAGATCTTATAAATCTCCAAGCATTCCTGCGATTCTAAGATGCGGGCCAATTGAGATAGATGATGATCAGCACGTTGTGAGTTTCAATGGAGACAGGGTTGAGCTTTCACCTACAGAGTATCGACTTCTACAGATTCTTGTCGAAAAGAAAGGAAGAGTCTTAACTAAAAAGTATCTCCTTGAAGAAGTCTGGGGCATTACCTTTGAATCAGAAAGTACCGTCACAGATACATATATTTCTTATCTGCGCAAAAAATTCCATCGAGATGGCTTTGACGGGATAAAGACAATTCGCGGAGTTGGCTTTCAAATTCAAGAGCCAAAGCACTCTGAATGAAAAGCAAGAATAAGCAGTTTCTTGCAACGATAATAGTGACTTCAGTTCTCTCTCTGATTATTGGTGGGTTTGCTATCTGGAGTACATATCAAAACGAGATTTCCTTAATTGATAGTGATTTAGAAACTATTGTTCTAGGAGTTCATAAGAGTCCTAATGACCCTATTTCGGCAGCGCTTTTAAGTGCTGAAGAAAATAGTTTTGATGTCACGGTTGCATTTATCTCTGCTTCAGGAGAAATCGCTACGCTCAGAGATTCAAAAACAGCATCACTAGATAGTCCAAATCAATTACGGATTCGATATATCCCGCTTGAAAATTCAGAGAGATTGATAATCGCTGAATCCATAGTAGATATTCAGAAGAGTCTTAAAGACAATATTTGGAGACTTCTGATATTTGTTCTGATCGCCAACTCCCTTGCCTCCTTTGCATCACTGCTTATTAACCGCTCAGGGGCTCTAGTCTTAGAGCGTGCTCATCGTGAAAAAATGCAGGAGTTTCTTGGTGATGCAGCCCATGAGCTTCGTACTCCGCTGACGGTGGTCAAGGGTTACACCGAACTCTTGAGAGATGGAAAATTGGGGGAGGATCGCCAGAAAGTGGCTTTCGAGCGCTTGAATAGTGAGATTGCGCGAATGCAAGCACTTATCAATGATCTTTTAGTTCTAGCCGAATTAGGAGAGAAGAAAAATCTCGAATATTCACTATTAGATTTATCTAGCCTGATGAGGGAAAACGTCAGAGATTTCCAGGTATTGTCACCGAACCACCAAGTAAAACTAAATATTGAAGAGGATATAACTTTTAAAGGATCAAGAGAGCACCTCCAACGTATGCTTTCAAACGCTCTCACAAATATCAGGGTCCACACACCTGAAAACACTCCGGTGCGCGTGAGTTTAATGAGCGGGAAATCAATCAAATTAATTATTGAAGATGGTGGTCCGGGACTACCAGGTCACTATTATGGGGAGAAAGTCAGGAGTTTAGAGCGATTTGACCGTTCTCGCTCCCGTGAAACAGGAGGAAGTGGTCTGGGTCTAAGCATAATAAGTGCTGTTGTTGCCCAACACGGTGGCACGCTTAGTTTAAGAAAGAGCGAACTTGGCGGTTTGGCAATTGAAGTACAACTTCCACGCACTTAGAATCACCGCATGATAAAAACTCACTCGAAGTTATCTATATGAAGATTTCGCTCGAGTCTGCACTCGCAGATGCATGTAAACAAATTCTAGATGTAGACACATTGGTACGAGTGGTTCTCTCGGGCCGCCGCCGCAATATGGTGACAGAGTTCGAACGTATCGATATTCGTCCCGTTCATATCAAGGGCGAGATTCTCCTGCAGATAGGTCATAGCGATGGGCGTGCAACTACTGTAAAAAACCTTGCACCACAATCTGATGTAATTCAAAAGCTTCTGGAAAGCGGTTTTGCCAACATTTTGGTTGAGCAAGTAAGCGGCTCTATGTCGATACGCATCACAAAAAATGCAGATGCTCAGGTTCATTATGAGAAGAAAACATTAGAGCAGAACTTGACTCATGATAAGAAAAAGAGCCGTTTGCTAGATCCATCAGATCCTTTTTTACAAGAAGTGGGTATTGCCGATCACAAAGGCGTTATCAAGCCCTCTAAACAGGATAAATATTTACAGGTTGAGGAGTTTTTAAGGCTACTTGTTCCAACGCTTAAAGCAGCGATGGAAGCTGGGCAGATTCGCACACCCACAGAACTTGATCCGTTATTAATCGTTGACCTTGGATGTGGGCATGCTTACCTAACCTTTGCAGCACATCAGTATTTGAAAGCCATAGGGATTCCAATTAAAGTAACCGGAATAGATGTGCGCACGGCATCTAGAGATCGAAATAATGAAATCGCACAAAGGCTTGGGATTACAGCAACTATTGATTTTCGAGCAGAAGAGATTGCAGCCACCACTACCCAGCAAGCAGATGTTGCTATCGCTCTTCACGCTTGTGATACTGCGACAGATGATGCGATTGCATGGGCAGTCAATGGTGGAGCAAAACTCTTATTAATCGCCCCATGTTGCCACCACGACATACAGAGTCAGATGATTGAGAGCCCAGAACCATGGGGTGCTCTCACAAAGTACGGATTAATGAAAGAGCGCCTCGGAGATCTATTGACAGATTCTCTTAGGGCCCAGATTCTGCGAATAGCTGGTTATAGAGTTGAGATCATCGAATTCATCGCAGGCGAACACACACCTCGCAACCTGATGATTCGCGCAGTAAAGACCGAAGCCTCGGCAGATTCACTTGATATTGCTCGTTATCGCGAGCTTTGTAGTCAATGGAAAATCAAGCCGGTACTCGAAGATAAACTCCCAACTCTCTTCATCGGTTAGACTTAGCGTATGTCAAAGGTCCTAGCATCACTGCCAGTTGGTGAAAAAGTTGGAATTGCATTTTCGGGCGGTCTAGATACCTCTGTAGCGGTAGCTTGGATGCGCGCCAAAGGCGCCGTGCCATGCACATATACGGCAGATTTAGGTCAATACGATGAGCCTGATATCGAATCAGTTCCAGGACGAGCCCATGAGTATGGCGCAGAGATAGCAAGGCTTGTTGATTGCAAGAGCGCACTAGTCGAAGAGGGTTTAGCTGCAATCGCCTGCGGAGCCTTTCATATTCGTAGTGGGTTAAAGCAGTATTTCAACACCACACCGCTAGGCCGAGCTGTGACAGGCACCATGTTGGTGCGCGCTATGCACTCTGATGCTGTCGAAATTTGGGGCGATGGATCGACATACAAAGGCAATGATATTGAACGCTTTTATCGCTACGGGCTCTTAGCAAATCCAAATTTAAGAATTTATAAGCCTTGGCTCGATGCAGATTTTGTTAACGAACTAGGTGGGCGCAAAGAGATGTCAGAGTGGCTTGTCGCAAACGGTCTGCCATATCGAGATAGCACTGAAAAGGCTTATTCGACGGATGCAAATATTTTAGGTGCGACACATGAAGCTAAAAGCCTAGAGAATTTAGATACCTCAGTCGAACTTGTGCAACCGATTATGGGTGTGCGCTTCTGGGACCAATCGGTGAATATTAGTAGTGAAGATGTAACGATTAACTTTGTTCAAGGTCGCCCAGTTGCAATTAATGGCAAAGATTTCAGTGATGTCGTGGCCCTGATGCAAGAGGTAAATGCAATTGGTGGTCGTCATGGCCTTGGCATGGCCGACCAGATTGAAAATCGTATTATTGAGGCAAAGAGTCGCGGAATATATGAAGCCCCAGGAATGGCGCTTCTATTTATTGCATACGAACGTTTAATTAGTGCAATTCACAATGAAGACACAATTGCTAATTACCATGCAGAAGGTCGCCGACTTGGACGCCTTTTGTATGAAGGTCGTTGGTTAGATCCGCAAGCTCTCATGCTCCGAGAATCACTTCAGCGATGGGTGGCATCTGCAGTCACTGGCTCGGTGACTTTGCGATTACGTCGCGGTGATGATTACTCGATTATTAATACTCAGGGGCCAGCCCTGAGTTATCATCCAGATAAATTATCTATGGAACGTACCGAAAACGCTGCTTTTGGCCCAGTTGATCGTATTGGCCAGTTAACTATGCGCAATTTAGATATTGCAGATACTCGCGCGAAGTTAGAGATGTATCGGGCTCAAGGTCAGCTTGGTGATGGAGAGTTTAAATTAATCGGAGAGCTCGAGTAAGGGATGCGAATGAGAAAGAACAAGAAGCTAGTGGTCGCAGCGTTAATCATGCTGTCCATTACAACACTAACTGCATGCGGAGGAAAAGATAAAGTGGAAGAAACAGCTGCCTCAGGACTACCAGCAGTCACCGCAAATGCAGGTGAAGCGCCAACAATTACAGCACCAAGCGGTACTCCGCCAACAACGTTAGAGACTAAAGACATAATCGTTGGCACGGGTGCTGAAGTACTTGCCAGCTCAACGTTAACGGTTCAATACACACTGATGACTTGGTCAAATGGCTCAATCGTTGAGTCATCATGGAGCAGTGGGCAACCAGCGACATTTCCGCTAGCCGGGGTAATTGCTGGTTGGCAACAAGGATTGCCTGGTGCCAAAGTTGGTGGTCGTCGCTTACTCGTTATTCCAGCAGATCTTGGCTATGGCCCAAATGGCTCTGGCCCTATTGGAGCAAATGAAACGCTCATTTTCGTAGTCGACATCATTGGAGTTTCATAATGAAGATTCGTACAGCGCTCGCAGAGTTTTTAGGTACCGCGCTATTGGCAATGGCAGTTGTTGGTTCAGGTGTGATGGCTACAAATTTGACGAAAGATGTTGGTCTGCAGTTATTTATTGTAGCCTTTGCCACCTTTTTGATTTTGGCCCTTATTATTCAGATGTTTGCACCAATAAGCGGGGCACACTTTAATCCAGCAGTAACGCTTGTCACTTTTATTAACAAAGGTATTTCACTAGCAACAGCTATTCAATATGTGCTCGTTCAAGTTATTGGGGGATTCATCGGTGTAGTTCTTGCCAATGTGATGTTTAATCTTCCTGCCATCGGAGCTTCGACGCATTCAAAGACAAGTTCAAACCTGCTCTTAGGAGAAGTAATTGCAACTGCTGGATTGATTCTTGTGATCCAGATAGTGAGCAAGCAAAGTGATGGTCGTTATGTCCCTATCGCAGTTGCGGGTTGGATTGGCTCTGCATATTTCTTCACCTCCTCGACAACTTTTGCTAACCCTGCCGTAACCTTTGCGCGAGCTTTCAGCGATACCTTTGCTGGAATCGAGATCAACTCGGTGCCAGGATTTGTTGCTGCTCAGTTAATCGGTGCAGTGATCGGTCTGGCAGTAGCCAAGGGATTAAGCAGTGAGCGCTAAGCCTTCAGTTTTATTTGTTTGTGTTCATAACGCCGGCCGCTCTCAGATGGCGGCTGGTTTTATGCAACATTTAAGTCAAGGACAAGTCGATGTTTTATCGGCGGGCTCTGCGCCAAAAGAGAGCATCAATCCAGTTGCCATCGAAGCGATGGCAGAGGTTGGAATTGATATCGCAAACAATCTGCCTAAGATTCTGACTCCAGAGGCAGTACAGGCCTCTGACGTGGTCATCACAATGGGCTGCGGAGATGCATGCCCGTTTTATCCAGGCAAGCGTTATGAAGATTGGGTCTTAGAAGATCCCGCTGGTCAAGGGATTGAGCCTGTACGAGTGATTAGAGATGAAATTAAAGCTCGAGTTGAGGCATTGATAAGAGAGCTCCTTCACCCTTAACCTGAGAATCTGTCGAGAGTGTTGTCGCTCACAATCGCGGTAGGAGATTTAGGTCAACAGTCGTACCTTTGCCGTTAAAAGAGAAGATCCCTTCTCTTTTAACGAACGGACAACTACATGACTGGCTGGATTGCAGATTTCATGAATCATCCTGCAACATATTTGAAATCAGGATGGTTTCAAATCTCAGTAACAAATCTCGTTGTAATTCTATTAATGCTGGCGATCTTTGCCCTTGCAGTCCTTATTCCTTTTCCAAAAGATAAGGATGGTCACCATAAATGAGTGAGATGTGGACGGCGAAACTGCGCAAAAAGTGGCAGAAGAATTTACCGATTGAAAAGTTACTTCCCGATGATCAGCCAGCATATGTTGCCTCATGGATATATGTTTTTGGGGTACTGACGCTTTCAGCGCTTGCAATGATTATTTTTTCAGGAATTATTCTGGCTTTTGAAGGCCCAGCTTGGTATCACACATCCGATGCGGGCAAATTCGTTAACAGCTTGCATTTCTGGAGTGTTCAACTCTTTTTCGTCTTCATGGTTATTCACTTATGGGGAAAGTTTTGGATGGCTGCTTGGCGCGGAAATCGCTTTGCGACATGGGCTACAGGTGCCGTCGCGTTCATTGCATCGATTGCAACGGCTTTCACAGGTTACTTAGTCCAAACTAACTTCGACTCGCAGTGGATCTCATTTGAAGCTAAAGATGGGTTCAACTCAGTTGGCGTAGGTGCATGGTTCACCGTTACGAACTTAGGTCAGATGCTTCTTCTACATGTTGCATTTCTACCATTGATTTTAGGTGCGATAACCGTGGTCCACGTTTTGATGGTTCGAAAGCGTGGAGTAGTTCCGCCAATTGATGCCGAACCTTCATCAGTAAGTGAGGGTGGACGATGAGTACAGTTAAAGAAAGTTTTGATGCTGCCCCATGGAAAGGTAAGACCAAGCGGTATGACATTGTTAAAGAGGGAAGCGTTGCATTAGCTTTCGTAATGGTTCTAACTATCATCCTTTCACTCTTTATGGGATCACCGGATGAGACTCCTCTTACATTCAAAGGTTGGGCAGTTAGTAACTCGGATAACTTTTATGCCACTGCTGTTCAAGAACTTGCTGGCACTAGTGGAACTGCAACGTATGGAGCCCCATACAATAAAGCCGCCGATGGGCTAAATCTCGGGCCACTGTGGTTACAAAAGTGGGCTGGAGTAACTCGCCCAATTGATTCTGTTAATGACTTTGTGATTTCTCCACTGAGCACACAAGTTATGTCAACAGATATTGCAAGTGCGCTTGCTACCTGGAACTCGGCAACTGCTGCACAAAAGCAGGCATGGGCAACCGCTTACGACGATGCGATTACAAACGCTGAAGGTAAGTTAGCTGATGTCCCTTCAGGTGCATATGGACCAGTTCCTGCACTTGCTCAAGGGTTAACCGATATGGCTAAGGCAGGTGCATTAGATGCCGCACTTCTATCGCAAGGGGGCTTCTTCCAAACAGATAACACGAAGCAGATTCTCTTCTTCGGAGATGGCGCCTACCTAGATGATGCCGGTACAGCAGCTAATTTGCAGGGTGGCACTTGGGGAATGATGAATGAAACTGGGAGATATCCAGGACAGGCCTGGCTCTGGCTCTACTCATTCTGGTATCAAATCCCGCCATTTAATAATGAGGAGTCCAAGCCAATCGGCGCAAATGCCGATGCTTACATAATGGCGATTATGGGTGTTCTATCACTTGGATTGATATTGATTCCAGTTATTCCTGGCATTAAGACTCTCCCAATGCGGATACCAATTCACCGTGGGATCTGGCGTGACTATTATCGGAGTCAGGCAATTAGGAAACCCAAGAAGTAAAAAGTAAGAAAATCTAGGGGAGGGGCAAAAAGCTCTTCCCCTAGATTTTTATTTTCGGCAACCATCGTTCAAGCCGTTTTGGTAGCCACCAGTTTGCCTTGCCCCATAACTGCATAAGCGCCGGAACTAAGATCATTCTGATAAGTGTTGCATCAACAGCGACAGCAGTTGCAAGACCAATACCAAACTCTTTAATAATCCTCTCATTACCGAATGCAAAAGTCAGA
>WLOR01000018.1 GCA_009699165.1 Actinomycetota bacterium
GAGACCTATACAGGTACCGATTACAACGGCGAGCAGGGGGATGGTTTCTTGAGGTGGTCGATCAGTGTGCGTTGCTTGGGCAATAAATCGAACTCCAGATGCCACAAGCAGGGCTCCAAGAATTGGCTTATAAATCTGATCCGATAAGTTGATATGGCCACCAATAAAAGCCGCAGGTACCGCGCCAACGGTGAGGTAAATAAATAGCTTTTTGTTAAATAGTCCCCGGCTGATGTAGCGCCAACTTGCAAAAGCCGACACCGCAATATTGAGGGTTAATGCAGTGGGTTTTATAACAAGCGTAGAGAGATTAAACAGAGTCATGATGGCGATGTAGGCAGAGGCTCCGGCGTGACCCACGGATGTATAAAGAACTGCTCCAGCAAAGAAAAGTAAAGCGATGACAATTGTCTGAAATTCAAACATTGCCTAACCCTTCACCACGCGATAATTCGTAAGCGTTGAATCAGTTGCATATGCGATACGAACACCTGCCGCTTTTGTCTTGGCCAAACCATCGAGAATCGCGAGCGTCAAGATTTCACCAGGTGCAACAACGGCAACTCCTGGGGGATAAGGTGCGATTAAGTCGGCTGAAATTCTCCCCACAGCATTTTTAGCCGACACCATTTCAGTCTCGGCAAAGTAGGCATCACGCATTGAGATTGCAACCGAAGGAACAACTGACCAACTCAGAGATGTCGCCGTTGCTCGTGGAGCTTGCCTGAGGTTTAGTAATATCGAAATAAGTGAGTGTGCCAACTCATCAAACTCGCAAGAGGAATCTGCCAAAGTTGCCAAGAAAACAACTGTGTCATTATCGGCCATCTCAACTCGAATTGACTGCGCCTGCAAAGCTTTTTCAATCTCAACCCCGGAAGCGCCTAACTGGCTGGTACGTAGAACTATCTTAGTGGGATCAAATCGGCCAGCTGGAAAATCAGTGGCATTAAGAAAGATTGGCACATCAAAATTCGACTGAACTTGGTTTTTAAAGCTTTCGACATTGCGCACTAAGTTTGAAATTAACTCTTCACCGCGAATCTGCAATAAGGCCCGACAACCATCAATTGATGCAAGCGGTGCTCCAGCTGGAGAAGTTGTGTGAGTAGTTTCAAAGCTCTGTTCGATGCGATCGAGATTGAGTAAGCGCCCTTGTGCAATCAGAAGTGCCGAAGCGCTATAGCCTGGCAGAGCTTTATGAGTGCTCGTAATCAGAGCATCAGCACCTAAAGCAAGACAGTGATTAGGAACTGAATGTGAAAAACCAAAGTGGCCACCCCATGCCGCATCGACAACAACTGGTATCTCATGTTTGTGTGCTGCGTTAATCAGTTCTGGAAGATCTGAAAGCGTGCCTAGATATCCTGGCTCCGTCAACAAAAGTGCAATCGGTTTTTGATCGATGATCTTTTCGAACTCTTCGACAGGTATTCCGATTGGGACCCCAGTTGCAGAGTCAATCTGCGGAGTTAACCAAATGGGCTCTAAACCCGCTAAGACAAGTGCGCTCAAAACTGAGCGGTGTGCTGTTCGAGATAAGGCGACTTTGTCACCTGGCTTTCCCAGAGCCAAGATGATTGCTTGATTTGCATGTGTTGATCCCCCCGTTGAGAAGCGCGCGTAATCTGCGCCCCATAACGATGCTGCCAATGCTTCTGCTTTTTTTAAAACCTGATTCGTTAATTTGATTTCATCTAGGCCGCCATATAGAGGAGTATCGCTATCAACGACTGCGCCTAATCCTGCATCTAAGCGTGATGCTCTCTGTTTGTGCCCAGGAATTGTGAAGGGCAGATGTTTATTTTCGAAGTATGAGAGATATGCATCGAGCAACGGTGCGCAAACTCTCAGTGAACTCATAGCCTAAGCCTAACTTTTCGGGCTGAACATGGGAAATATGGCCTTAGACTTTAACCATGAACACACTGACTAATCTCACCCAGGAACGTCGCTTGGTCACTGCAATTCCAGGACCAAAATCTATTGAAGCGCTCAAGCGCCGAAGTGAGGCGACATCTGGGGGATTGGGAATGGCGATTCCTGTGATTATCGAGCGAGCAAGTGATGCAATTCTGCTCGACATCGATGGCAATCAGATTATCGACCTGGGCTCAGGTATCGGTGTTACGAATGTTGGTAACTCAGCTGGCCGTGTTGTCGAGCGCGTCATCGAGCAGGTGCAAGCCTTCACGCATACCTGCTTCACGGTTGCTCCATATATGAATTACATCGAAGTATGCGAAAAGTTAAATGCAATTACTCCAGGCTCTCATAAGAAAAAATCATTGCTAGTTAATTCTGGTGCCGAAGCTGTCGAAAATGCCGTCAAAATTGCACGTCACTACACAAAGCGTCCAGCAATTGTTGTCTTTGAGCACAGCTATCACGGTCGAACAAACCTAACGATGGCACTCACTGCAAAAAACATGCCATATAAAGAGGGCTTTGGTCCATTTGCTCCTGAAATCTATCGTGTACCAATGCCATATTCATTTCACTGGGTCGGTGATCAGGCGACTATTACTCAGGATGCGATTGATATTGTTACTCACAAGATTGATAAAGAGATTGGCGCACATAACGTCGCTGCCATCTTGATCGAACCAATCCAAGGCGAAGGTGGTTTCATTGTTCCGCCAAAGGGTTTCATGCCAGCGCTGGCACAGTACAGCGCAGATAACGGAATAATCTTTATTGCCGATGAGGTACAAACGGGCTTTGCACGTACTGGGCATATGTTTGCAGTTGAAGATGAAAACGTTGTTCCAGACATTATGGTCACTGCCAAGGGAATCGCAGGTGGACTTCCGCTTGCAGGTATCACTGGCCGTGCAGAGATCATGGACTCAGTTCATGCCTCAGGATTAGGCGGAACATTTGGTGGAAACCCAATCGCATGTGCTGCAGCCCTTGGCGCACTTGAAACAATGGAGGCCGAAAATCTCGTTGCCCGCGCACAACATATCGGTGTGATCTTGGGAGATGCTCTACGTGCACTGCAAGTGAAGTATCCAATTATTGGTGAAGTGCGCGGTCGTGGTGCGATGCAAGCTATCGAACTTGTCGAGGCCGGTACTAAGAATCCAAATACTGCCGCGATGAATGCTGTCGTTAAGTACTGCCAGAGCAAAGGCGTCTTAGTCTTGACTGCGGGCACTTATTCAAACGTGATTCGCTTCTTGCCACCGCTTGTTATCACAGATGAACTTTTGAAAGATGCCCTCAATGTATTAGATGAAGGTTTTGCCTCTCTCTAATATTCTCTCTATTGGTTCTCGAGCTTGTAGCCCAAGCCACGAATAGTTTGAATCAATACTGGGTTTGCTGGGTCAATTTCTAATTTGGAGCGAAGACGTTTGATATGAACATCAAGCGTCTTGGTATCTCCAAAGTAATCTCCGCCCCAAACGCGATCTATTAACTGTGAGCGGGTTAGAACTCGACCAGAGTTTCGCATTAAGAATTCAAGTAGCTCAAACTCTTTTAATGGAAGAGCAATCGGATTTCCATTGATCGACGCTTGGTGACGAGCAGTATCTAACCTAATTGGGCCAACAGAAATCACTTCAAGGTCGCCATTTAAATCCGCATCCGATACTCCGCGACGGAGCACTGCTTTGATTCGGGCAATTAATTCACGTGATGAATAAGGCTTAGTCACATAATCATCTGCACCGAGTTCGAGTCCGACAACCTTGTCGATTTCTGCATCTTTTGCAGTCAACATAATGATCGGGACTTGGGATGTTGTACGGATTGTGCGACACACATCTACGCCAGAGATCTCCGGAATCATGAGATCCAAGAGGATTAGATCTGCACCCTCCTTAGCAAAGATGTTCAAAGCTGCACGGCCATCTTCGGCAACGCTGACTTCAAAACCTTCTTTGCCTAGCAAAAACGCAAGGGCTTCTGAAAAAGAACTCTCATCTTCTACGATTAGTATTTTCGTCATTCTCGGCTCTCTATTGGTAGTGAATAGACGGGTAATCGGAGAGAGAAAGTACTCCCGACATTTTCAACGCTCCATATTTTTACTTCGCCACCATGCTTTGCAGCAACATGTTTTACTATCGAAAGCCCAAGGCCTGTCCCGCCTGTCTGACGCGAACGTGCTGGATCAACGCGGTAGAAGCGCTCGAATATTCGATCTTGTTCAGTCTCTGATATTCCGATTCCCTGATCAGTTACTGCAATACTAATAACACCACCTTCGAGTGTTGTTGAAATTGAGACCTTAGTATTTTCAGGCGAGTAGTTGATGGCATTTTCAACTAAGTTATGAATAGCCATAATTAATTGATCACGATCACCTAACACTATTGCCGAAGTAGTTTCTAAGTATGAGACGGTAATGTTTCGATTATCTGCAGTGATTTGGCACTGATCAATCGCCTCTCGAATCATGTACTCGACTCCAACTTCTTGTGCAAGTTGTAGGGGATCTGAGTCCTGCACGCGAGACAAATTGATAATCTCTTGCACTAAATCAGTTAAGCGTTTGGCTTCTGACTGCATTCGAGTTGCAAATTTAACAACTGACTCTGGATCATCTTTAGAACCTAAAACAGCCTCGCTCAATAATGAGAGCGCACCGATAGGCGTCTTTAACTCATGTGAAATATTGGCAACAAAATCACGACGCACATCATGAACTCTCTGTGCTTCACTTTCGTCACTGACTAAAACTAAAACTAAGTCATCTTTGGTTAAAGGTAAGACCTTCACGGTAAGTTCATGTTTACCTTCGCCAATTGGTCCACGAGGAATATCGATTTTTCCGACTTGTTGCGTATTTGTTCGACGCACAACGCGAACCGTGGCGAGTAATTCGGGACTTTGGACTCGACCGTCCCTCAGGATTCCAAGCGTCTCGACCCCCGAAGTGCTAGAAACAGGAACCTCACCGGGTGCCAAAATAAGAGAGTCTTCCTCTAAAAAGCCAAGTGTTTCAATAAGAATTTGCGGCAAGACTCTAGGATTTGGCTCTTCCAAGTCCCTGCGCAAGAACTTCATGAGCGCACTCTATAGGCAGAAAAGACCAGTTTACCGTGTGTTCACCTAAGCGTGGGTCTCTATTCATGACCTCGGCATAGGTTCTGCGCCATGGCCCTTATTAGATCAGTTTTCCAGGACGAGCTCGACAGCGTCTCACAATCTTTAGTAGACCTTACATCAATGGTTTCACATTCCATGTCGCAAGCCACAAAAGCGATTCTTAATTGCGATTTAAATCTTGCCCAGGAAGTCATCGCCTCCGATGAAAGAATCGATGAATATCAGCATGACATCGATGCGCGCATCATAGATATTATCGCTCGTCAGCAGCCCGTTGCTTCAGATCTTCGAGCTCTTGTGACGGCATTGCGAATGGGTTCAGATCTTGAGCGAATGGGAGATCTTGCGCACCATGTTGCAAAAATTGCAAGACTTCGCCATCCTAACGCTGCTGTTCCAGCAGAGTTAGTTCAAACAATTACCGAAATGGGTTTGGCTGCAGTAAAAATCACAGATAAAACTGGAGTTGTTATTGCTACCCGAGATACCGATATGGCACTCGAGGTCGAGCGCGATGACGATGAGATCGATAATCTGCATCGACAGTTAATCGGAATTCTCATTGAACCAAATTGGAAGTATGGAATTGAAACTGCAATTGATTTGACATTACTGGGTCGATACTACGAACGCTATGCAGATCATGCAGTATCAATTTCTCGACGAGTATATTTCCTCGTCACCGGAAAGTATGCCTCCTAGAAATGACACTTCAAGAAGTGACAATTCCAGCTCCACGTGAAATTACGACCGAGCCCCGTCGCTCGGATAAAGTCTTCCGAGCTGTAGTAACTTCTGGCGGAGTTTCATCATTAGTGATTCTGGGCTTGATTGCTTTGTTTTTAGGTTACCGAGGTTTTGAAGTTTTGCGCCAAGAGGGTATGGGTTTTATTACGCATTCCGATTGGTCTATTACAACCGATGACGCTGGCAATGTTGTAGAGAGTCACTTTGGCTTGGCCGCGATGCTAGTAGGAACGATTCTATGTTCACTCATTGCAGTGGTTATAGCGCTTCCAGTTTCGGTTTTTTGTGCACTTTTCCTTAATTTTTACGCCCCTACATGGCTTAAAAAGATCATGGTGACAATCATCGACATGATGGCGGCATTTCCATCGATCCTCTTTGGAATCTGGGGCTTCTTAGTTTTGATGCCCAGTGTTGAGTATTGGGCAAAACTCTTACATCGCTACCTTGGATTCATTCCAGCATTTGATATGCAAGTGCCGGTTTATACGCGTTCACCCTTTGTCGCAGGCGTTGTACTTGCAATAATGATTATTCCAATTATCACTTCTGTTTCTCGAGAGATATTCTCTCAAGCCCCACTCGATCGAATTCAAGCTGCATATGCACTTGGTGCAACACGTTGGGCAATGATTAAAGCTGTAGTAATCCCACATGGTCGCAGTGGAGTTATTGGTGGAGCGATGCTGGGTCTTGGCCGCGCGATGGGCGAGACGGTTGCGGTATTTACTGTTTTAAACATCGTCTTTCAAATTAACTGGCAGATGCTGCTAGGTGCTGGTGGAAACGTCGCATCGCTTATCATCTTAAAGTTTGGTGATGCTAGCCCTTATGAGATTAAAGCGCTCATGGCTGCGGGTCTCGTGCTGTTTTTACTCACACTTATTGTCAACGGCCTTGCAAATCTCATAGTTAAAACAACTGGAAAGTCGGGACGATGAGTATGACTACGACTGTTGCTCCAACTATGCCTTGGAAAGCATCGCCTCGAGAGCGCGCAACTGATACCGCAATTTTTCTCGTTGCACTTTTATCGTCTTACACCACAGTTGCAATCACGCCCATGAAGGGCAAACTTGCATACTTTGCGGTTTTTTTTATTGCATATGCACTTCTTACAGCGATCTTTAAAGCACAGCAACGTGGAAGCGCTGCAGCTAAAGATGCTCTAGTTAACTCTCTAGTCGCAATCGGCGCCATCGTGACCGTTATTCCCGTGATCAGTATTTTGGCAACGGTGCTCAAAAATGGCTTGCCAGGCATTAGTTTCGGGCTCTTCACTCATGATATGGCTCTTGCGACTCCCACGGATCCGCTGA
This sequence comes from Actinomycetota bacterium, assembly GCA_009699165.1. Lineage (GTDB taxonomy): Bacteria > Actinomycetota > Actinomycetes > Nanopelagicales > Nanopelagicaceae > Planktophila. Next base: position 7,128 of record WLOR01000018.1, read on the forward strand.
GTAATGGCGGCATTTTGCATGCAATCACTGGAACATTATTACTAGTTGCAGTTGCACTTGTTTTGAGTGTTCCGATTGGAATTCTTACAGCTTTATACCTTACAGAGATTAAAGGTAGATTCACTGGGCCGATTCGCTTCCTAGTTCAAGCCATGAGCGGTGTTCCATCAATCGTTGCAGGACTGTTTATTCTTTCGGCAGTTCTATACCCAATTACAAAGGCTTATTCAGGATTAATGGGCTCACTTGCTCTAACAATTTTAATGATCCCAACGATTGCCCGTACTTCGGAAGAAGTACTCAACCTTATTCCAAATGATTTACGTGAGGCCGGAACCGCTTTAGGCGGAACTCAGTGGCGAACTGTTGCAATGATTGTATTGCCAGCTGCAAAGAGTGGACTTGTAACCGCAATTATTTTAGGTGTTGCTCGCATCGCGGGTGAAACCGCACCAATTCTTTTATTAACAGGTGGCGGAGACAAAGTTAACCCCAACGCATTCAATGGACCTATGGGCTCATTGCCGTATTACATCTGGAAATCTTTTAACGCTGGTTCCCCAGAAGCAATCACTCGCGCTTGGGCCGGACTCTTGGTATTAGTCGGACTAGTACTCATTCTATTTACATCAGCACGCTTCTTAGGATCTCGAAAGGCTGCCAAATGACCACTTCACATGAGAACGAGAAGGAAAAAATGCAGACATCAGTTAAGCCAAACTCTCTTGCAAGCGTTGCGCAGGCAAATCCGGCAAAAGTACCTGGCACTCGAGCTATGGGAACTGGCCTAGAGACACGTGGAGTCCATGCATGGTTTGGAAAGCATCACGCACTTTCAGATATCTCACTTGACTTCGCTGCCGGAACAGTGACCGCTTTAATCGGGCCTTCGGGATGTGGAAAATCAACGTTTATTAGAACCATTAACCGGATGCATGAGTTTATTCCAGGTGCGGCAATGGCCGGTGAAGTCTTACTTGACGGGAAAGATGTATATGCGCCAGGTACCGATGTAACAAAGATCCGCTTGCAAATAGGAATGGTTTTTCAAAAACCAAATCCATTCCCGTCGATGACTATCGGTGAAAATGTCTTGTCGGGGCTAAAACTTGCCCAGATAAAAGTAGATAATAAGGATGATTTATTAGAAGAGTGCTTAGAACGTGCCGGTTTATGGAGCGAAGTTAAAGATCGCTTAGGTGCCCACGGTGGCTCACTATCTGGTGGTCAGCAGCAACGTCTGTGTATAGCTCGCGCTCTGGCTGTTCGCCCACAAGTTCTATTGATGGATGAGCCATGTTCGGCCTTAGATCCTGGCTCAACACTTCGAATTGAAGAGACGATCCGTCATCTCTCTGACACTATGACAATAATTATCGTGACTCACAATATGCAACAAGCAGCACGCGTATCTGACTACACGGCATTCTTCCTATCCGATGGTGGACCAGGACAGATGATTGAAGTCGCCCCAACGAGTGAGATTTTCTCACGCCCCCAAGATCAGCGGACAGAAAACTACGTCACCGGCCGTTTCGGATAAGCATTAACCTGCTGTTCATCTAAACGACGGACAGAGTTTATGCACAAAGGCCCGATTGTTAATCTCACTTACATAGGTTTGCTCTGTAGTTCAAACATACCTAAAAAGGGGAAAAAATTGAGAATTTCAAAGTTCGCGAAGATTGCAACTCTTGCACTCGCGTTTGGTTTAGTTGCAGGTACTCCTGCATATGCAGTTGATCTACAGGGCTCAGGTGCATCATTTCCCGCTCTTCTCATCGAAGCTTGCAAAGCTGGATTCGCTTCGAACACTGCACACACATATGTTTATGCATCATCTTCATCTGGAACAGGTCAAGCAAACTCAGATAAGTCAATCGGTGATTTCTGGATGTCAGACGGTGCATACACTGCCGCAACACGCCGCTCAACACTTATTCACGTGCCACTAGTTGCAGCTCCAATCGCAATTCTAACTAACCTACCTTCAAAGACAACTCTTCAGTTATCAGCAGCTACTGTCGCTGGAATCTTTGGCGGCCAAATCACACGTTGGAATGATCCTGCGATTATCGCAGATAACAACCGCACATCAACCAAAGTTGTATACAAGTTAGATTCAAATGGAAATCCACGTAAAGACTCTAAGGGTGATCCAATCGTACTTCGTACTCAGACAGTAACAAGTCACTACACACTTCCAAATCAGTCAATCAAGGTTGTATATCGCGCTGATTCATCAGGAACAACTGAAAACTTTACTAACTACCTAAACAAGTCTGCTCCAAATGTATGGACTAAGGCTAAGGGTAAGGTTTTCAAAGATGGTTTCCCTGGAAACATCAATGCAACTGAAAACCTCGGACGCATCGTTGGTGCAACATCTTCAAATGGCGTTGCTCAACTTGCCGGAAAGACTCCATTCTCAATTACCTATGCTGAAGTTAACTACGCCGCCGCAAATAAGTTGAAGGTAGCGAACCTGATTAACCCAGCAGGATCTTCAGTTGCAGCAGATTCAACTGGTGTTGGAGCATTCCTTGCATCAGCAACTCAGGACGCTAACGGCTTCCTTTCATTCGACTATGCAACTAAGGAAAAAGGCGCTTATCCACTAGGAATCGTTTCTTACCTTCTTGCAGATACTTCTTACCCAGATAAGACAAAGGCAGCTGCTGTCAAGGATTTTGCTAACTACATCTTGAGCACAAAGTGCGCAAAAGATGTCGGAGCAAACCTTGGTTTCAGCGTTATTGACGGTGACCTTCTTAAGAAGTCACTCTCTCAGGTAGCAAAGATCGGTTAATACACTTTCCAATTCGAGGGAAATAACAGCCCACTCGCAGCAATGCGGGTGGGCCGTTTCTCTTTCTGGTGATATGTTAAATCCATGCAGATTAATCTTGATAAAAAATCTGGGGTATTGGTCGCAATTATTGCTGCCCTCCTCATGATTATCGTTGTATTGGTGGTAGATAAAGTCGCCGATGATGGAAACATGATCGAGACCCACTTAGCTAAAGCAGTTTTACATACTCTTTAGTTGATAGTTATTTACTAGTTGACTTAGCATTCCAGTTAATTTTACTGAGTCCATAAACACCCAGAATCATTGCAAGTTGAAATAGAATCGCCCACACCGAAGAGAACTGCTCGGTTATGAGCTCTCCAATTCCCTTTGCTTTAAGTTGAGAGGCTCCAGCGACGTAGAAAGAGTAAGTAAAAATGCGCCCGGAAAAGAAAGCGATTGTGAGGGGCATTAGGCGAGCTCCTATCAGACCCGCTGCTTCAAATAACTGAGCTGAGGGCAGAGGCGAAATCACAAATAAAATAAGTACCGCATATTTATGAGCAGACTTTGCCTCTAGAGCATCCTTAGCGCTTTGCAAATTATGAATAGTTTTTGCTTTTATTCGATAACGTAATAGACCTGTTAATCGAGCTAAGTTGTAGCGTCCGATACCTGCACACACGGCTCCTGTAATAACTATGAGCCATGCCGGTAAATTCGTGTTGAGTGCGAAGAAGACCAAGACTGTCCATGTTGGGGGAGCAAAGGCCGGGGCTAAGTTAAAAAGCGTTACAACTAGGCCTAAATATAGGAGCATTCTCATCGTGGAGCCTTCATAGTGACGAGCATATATGTTGAATTAAGAAGTAATCTTTATACATGAGTGAAAAACTTTTCAATAGAGGGCTATTACTCACTACATTCTTAGGTCTGGCATGTGGCTTCTTAAATAAAAACATTTGGGGCCTTTCGCTAATTCTTGGATTAGTTCCAGCTCTATTGTGGGTAATGCAAGACTTACGCAGAAAAAGTTTTAGTTCGGATGTACTTGCTGTGATCTCTTTGCTTGCAACACTATTGACAGGTGAGTTATTTGCCGGCGCAGTAATTTCCCTAATGTTGGCAAGTGGGCGAGTATTGGAAAATTGGGCTGAGGGACAGGCAGATAGAGAGTTGAGGTCTCTGCTCTCAAGAGTTCCACACAGTGCACGCGTGGTCACCTCAACTGGCGAGATAGAAGAGATCGATGCGGCATCTATCAAACCAAAAGATCATCTATTGATACGAGCAGGGGAGATAACTCCTGTCGATGGAGAGCTTCTTGGGCAAGCCACACTTGATGAGTCTGCATTAACTGGTGAACCTCTGCCCAGAGTTCGAAACATTAATGAACTAATTCTTAGTGGAGTGTTGAATGCCGGAGATGCATTTGAGTATGTGGCAACAGGTACGGCCGAGGAGAGTACGTATGCCGGAGTCATCAAACTTGTGAAATCGGCGCAAGCTCGAACGGCGCCAGGTGTGCGCATTGCAAATCAGTGGGCAACGGCATTTGTTCCTGTGGCACTAATTACTGCAGGGCTTGCTTGGGCCATATCTGGAGATTTAAAACGAGGAGTAGCGGTATTGGTAGCTGCAACACCGTGTCCTTTAATTCTTGCGGTTCCAATATCAATAGTTGCGGGGCTTTCTAAAGCGGCAAAGCACGGTGCTGTGATTAAAGGAGGGGCAGTACTTGAAGCCTTAGCGCGTGCAGAAGTAGTTTTACTTGATAAGACTGGAACCATTACTCATGGCGGCCCGTTAATTAATGAGATTGTTGCCTCAGATGAAGCCACTAGAGATGAAATATTGCAGATTGCAGCATCGATTGATCAATATAGTCATAATATTATTGCCAAAGCCCTTGTACTAAGTGCTAAAGATTCTGGCCTAAAGCTCTTAACTGTGAGTGGAGTAAAAGAAGTACCAGGACACCATATATCTGGCTCGATTAATGGCCACGACATTACAGTTGGGCAACTTACTCAAGCAGCACCATCGTGGCTCACGCTTACGCACCCTCTTGTAGTAGCAGTTTCACGAGATGGAGTTCTTATAGGAGCTATTGGTCTAAGTGATCCACTTCGCCCTGAGTCCAAGGATTTGATTGCCAAATTACGACTAGCAGGTGTGCAACGAATCGCGCTATTAACGGGGGATCGTGATTCAACTGCCCAAGAAGTCGCTGCCGCAGTCGGAATTACCGAAGTTAACTCCCAATTAAGTGCACAGGAAAAATTAGATATCACAGAGAGATTTATGCATGATGCGACTGGGTCGGTGATCGTAGTTGGTGATGGGATTAATGATGCGCCGGCGCTAGCGATGGCGCATGTAGGTGTAGCAATGGGTGCACGGGGAGCAACTGCAGCTAGTGAAGCGGCAGACGTTGTGATTGTCGAAGATTCACTTGATCATTTGGTTTTCGCTATAAATATTGCAAAGAGAGCAAGAGGCAAAGCAATGCAATCTGCAATAATTGGAATGTCTCTTTCATTTGTTGTCATGCTTGCAGGTGCCTTTGGATTAGCCACTGCAAGCGAGGGAGCTCTGGCGCAAGAGTGTATAGATGTAATCGCAATTTTATGGGCGCTAACAACTTTGCAAGAACCCTTCGCCAGTTAGGATATTTCCATGAAAACTCTGGGGCCCGCCTTTAATCGTTTATGGGGAGCTAGCCTCACAACAAATTTGGCCGATGGAGTTTTGGCTGCAGCAGCCCCACTTTTAGCAATTACGTTGACCAAGAACCCGGTATTGATTTCAATGTTGAGTGCACTAGTAATGCTGCCATGGCTTTTCTTTGCAATCCCAATCGGTGCACTCGCAGACAGAGTCGAAAGGCGTTATTTGTTAGCTACGGCCAATGCAATTCGCTGCTTGATAGCTGGACTCATTGCCATTGCAATTTCTACGGATACGATCACGATCTACCTTCTTTTTGTTGCAACTTTCTTGATCGGTATATGTGAGGTAGCAGCCGATACAGCTTCACAATCACTTATTCCTCAGATACTTGAAGAATCCCAGTATGAGCGTGGGAACTCTCGACTTCAAATTTCAGAGACAGTTGTGCAGGGATTTGTGGGGACACCTTTAAGTGGTTTTCTTTACGCAACTGCAATATATCTACCGTTTATTGCAAATAGTGTTGGTTTTTTCGTCGGCGCAGTTTTGGCATTTTTACTTCCTGTAAAGTTCTTACAGGATCTTCGAAAGAGCGAGCCAAGTACAGAGCAAGGCAGTTTTTTCAGTGAGATTAAATTTGGAATTCAATATCTTTACCAGCAAAAACTCTTGCTTAGGCTTGTGGTTATTACGGCGAGCATCGGATTTGCATATTCTGTATCTACATCCACAATTGTTCTATTTCTAGTTAGCGAGCTAAGACTTAAACCAGCACTATTCGGAGTCGCACTTTCGGTTCAAGCAGCAGGTGCAGTTCTTGGCGGGCTTTTAGCCCCCAAACTTTCAACAAAGTTTGGCCGTAGCAAAGTGATGGCAATATGCATATTCGCCAGCTCGCTCATTATTTTGCTTGAAGGTTTAGCGCCCGATATCTATATTTTTATTGCGCTGGCCACACTTGGCTCCTTTGCAATCTCTAACTGGAATATTTTGTTGATGTCGGTGTATCAGGGACTAATCCCGCAAGAGATATTTGGACGAATTCACGGCGCACGGCGGACCATCATCTGGGGATTGATGCCATTTGGCTCACTCCTAGGTGGCCTTTTGGCAAAAGGTGGTCTGAGATTGCCGCTCTTAATAGGTGGCACCGTAGCAACAGTTATCTCTATCTTCTCCTTTAAATTTTTGCGCACTATCGCGGATAAAAGTAACTGCGATAGGTAAGGTATGACAATGTCTAAACCTCTTGGTCGCTCTTACATAAAACTCTGGAGCGCAACTGCGATTTCGAATCTCGGCGATGGAATATCAATGGTCGCTTATCCATGGCTGGCATCGGCAGTAACTCGATCACCCATACTTATCGCTGCCGCAGGATTTGCATCCCGTTTGCCGTGGTTAATTTTTACTCTGCATGCGGGCGTTCTTACAGATCGATTTGATCGCCGCAAATTAATCGTGGGTATGGATTTTCTGAGGGGAGTGCTTACAGTTTTTGTTGGAGGGGTTGTCTATCTCAATAAGGATTCGCTCCCAGCTCTCAATGATTTAACAAAACTTACACACCTTTCGACGAACTGGCCGCTCTACAGCACTTTATTAGTAACCTCATTTCTATTTGGCTTGGCCGAAGTCTTACGCGACAACAGCGCCCAGACATTGATGCCATCGGTTGTTGATCAAGAAAACCTCGAAAAGGCAAATAGTCGAATGTGGAGCGCTGAAGCTTTAACTAATAGTTTTATTGGGCCACCTATTGGCTCTCTCATGATCGGTATTGCTATTTTCTTGCCATTCTTTTTTGATGCAGCATCATTTTTTATTGCAGTAGCATTAATCGCAACCATTAGCGGGAGTTTCAAGTCTGTCGAAAGTACTTCTTCGCGCGAGAAGATAAATTTCAGAGTAGAAATCAAAGAGGGTTTCACTTGGTTATGGGCACACCCACTACTTCGCCCCATGGCAATCATTTTGGGTTGCATGAACGGAATCGGAACTATGGTTGGCGCAGTTTTCATCCTCTTTGCTCAAGAGGTCTTACATACATCAGTTTTTGCCTTTGCCTTGCTTGGAACAGCTGGAGCAGTCGGTGGAATTTTCGGAGGGGTCCTTGCGCCGAAGATTTCGAGCAAATTTGGCAGTGGTCCATCATTGGCTTTGGCACTGGCTGCAGCACCTGTTGGGAGCATCGTTGTCGGGTTCACATCATCATGGCAAGTTGTCTGGGTAGTTGTCGTATTTGAATCTTTTGTCGGCCTACTCTGGAACACAATTACTGTCTCACTTCGCCAGAGCATCATTCCTACCAATCTATTGGGACGCGTAAATAGTGTGTATAGATTCTTTGCGTGGGGCTCTATTCCCATTGGAATGTTTGTGGGCGGCGCGTTGGTCTCGGGTCTTACCCATTATTACTCCAGAGAGGTCGCACTACGCGCCCCGTACTTCATCGCCTGTCTGCTGGGGCTTTTACTCTGGATCATGGCCGCCCCACGCTTGACCACTGCAAAGATCGAACAAGCCAGGGCCGAATCCACGAAGTAACTGCACAGTCTGGCGGTCATGTGAGCGTGCTTTAGCCAAAATCACGCAGATGCATTGGCCTAGCCTGTTGCTTCAACGCCCGCGGTGAGGCAGACTCTCTCCACCAAAGGCGCCTATGGGGTAGGTCGACTCTCCACAGACGCCTTTATTAACCCTCAAGGAGGACATATGAGAATCAATCGCGGTGCAAAAATTGCACTTGCAGTTGTAGCAGTAGCTGGTCTTGTTGTTGGTGCCCTGTCACCGGCGCAAGCGGCAACTCGCTCAACTGTCGTAATTGTAGATAGCAATACATTTACATCACTTAACCCATCACAGCCAGATCACAACCTGGTTTTGAATTCAAACGTTGCATACCTTTCAGGTATCGGCTTTAACTACTACAACAGCTCTGTTGATTTAGTACGCAACACAACTTTTGGTTCTTACAAAATTACAGCTAATAACTCAAAAGAGTTCAAAGTTAAGTACACCGTTGCTAAAGGCAAGAAGTGGTCAGATGGAACACCAATTACTGGTGTAGATCTACTACTTTCAAACGTACTTTCATCAAATGAGTACTCAAAGGCTGCAGGCCTTGGAGATCCATCCAGCGACACACTGCAGGCATTTGACTCACTTGGTTATAACGGCGCATACAACGAATTGATCCGCGATGTTTCTATCGCTCCAGATCGTATGTCAGTTGTTCTTACCTACTCACAGTTCTTCCCAGACTGGGAGCTTTACGGTCCAGGACCATCTCCAGTTCACACACTTGTTGCTATGGCACTAGGTGAGAAGAAGATCGGTACCTACGCTCACAACGTTGCACTAAAGAACAAGTTCTTAAGTGCATATCAGAGCAAGGACACAGCACTCTTGAAGAAGATTGCAAAGGTCTGGTCTGAAGATTACGACGTAACTTCAGTTGATTCCAAGACTAACCCACTGCTTCTAGTTGGTAATGGTCCATATGTTGTTTCATCTGTCGTAAAAGATCAGACAGTTACAATGAAGTTGAACCCAAACTACAATTCAGGTCCAGCGACAAGCGGAATCGAAACCGTTGTATTCAAGACTATTCCAGACCCAACAGCAGCAGCTCAGGCTCTTGCTAACAAGGAAGTTGACGTCTACGAAGCCGTTGCTACAGCTGACTCAGTTGCAGCTTTGAAAAAAATCGGTTCATCAGTAAACGTTGATGGATATGCAGTATCAACTTATGAGCACATCGAAGTACGTACCGGTGCAGCTCAGGGAGATACAGAAGAGTACAAGGGCGTATTTGCTGGTAAGTCACAGAAGGCACGCGATCTTCGTACTGCATTCTTACTTGCTTACCCACGTCAAGAGATCATCGATAAGATCGTGAAGCCAGTTAACTCTAAGGCAGTTGTAATGAACTCATTGCAATACTTCCCAGGTGAGACTAACTACAAGAAGATGATCGGTGATTCAGGTGCCTCTAAGTTCACTGCTGGAACACAAGACTCTCGCACTGCTGCAGCTCTTGCATTAGTGAAGAAGTACTATCC
>WLOR01000019.1 GCA_009699165.1 Actinomycetota bacterium
CCGGAACCATCAAATGCAACCGCGCAACCTTCAAGGTCACTGAACTTATAAATTGTGGTTTTATCAATTGGTTCATAGAAAACTTGTGTTGCGGTTGGTGATGGTGACCCACCAATCGCACCTATCGGATCGCCTATTGCGGTAGGAGTGGTTGAAGATGAGCTGGGTGAAGGCGTTGGGGTTGGTGAAGGCGTTGGGGTTGGTGAAGGCGTTGGGGTTGGTGAAGGCGTTGGGGTTGGTGAAGCAACTACTGAACCTTTATTCCAAACCAACTTTTTGCCAGACTTAATACATATGTATGCCTTGTCCTGATACACGACTCTCTGTTTATAGACCTTGCATGTAACGCCGGGAGAAATCCTCTGAGCAGAAAAGGCCATCACTGGTAACAGCCCGAGAATCAACGAAATAAAAATGACTCTGGCAACTCGTCGAGTATTTCTCACTCCGGCATCGTAATATATGTCTCTAATAAAATCGTGCCTAACAAGTCTTATCGACGGTGTTATAAAAGTATTTTCATCGCCATAGAGCTTTAACGGCCACTTTTAAATTTTGGAAGATGTAAGTCGTACTGGATTGAGATGATTCGGGTGATAACAACAACGGCTCCCCCAATAATGGCTGCGAGGTTTCCAGAGACATTGAGCTGCAGAAGTGAAACAAAAGTAGCCGCACCGACTAGCGCCGATGTTCCAATAGTTTCTCTATGCAGTAAAACTGGTTCAACTTGACACAAGACATCTCGCAGCAGACCACCGGTGACGGCGGTTATTAAACCAAGAAGAATGGCTGCAAACCAGGTTGTATCCATTTCATAGGCAAGTTGAACACCAGACATTGTGGCTACGGCCAGGCCGAAGGTATCCATAATCAATAGTGATTTACCTATATGTGTGACTCTGCGAAAAACTAAAGTCAATATCACTGCGGCCAAAATGCTTGAGATGATCCAGGGATCAATAATCCAGATCGGACTAAGTCCAAGAAAAAGATTTCGCAGCGTACCTCCCGAGACTGATGCGATTGCCGCGATAAATGCAATACCGCCATAGTCAAGGCCTTTGTCAGCGGCTACGCGCGCACCTACCAGAGCAAAGGTAAAAGTCGAGAGTAAGTCCAAAATGTGAAGTAGAGACATGGTGGCAAGAGTACGGATTTTTAGGTGACTGTGACAATTATGTTTAGTCGCCGAGTCCTTCATGGTTGGCAAACTCCCACAAATCAATCGCATCTAAATCTATGACTTTTAACCCGTTGTTAGCGAAAATGCCAGCGATTTGCGCACGATGTTCCGTCGCATGGTGAATTGCTTGGGTCAAAATAGTTTCTCGGCTGCGACGAATGATTCTGTCATCACCTTGAAACTCGACAAATCCCACAGGATTCTTAGCTGACTCGCGAAGCCGTGCATCAAAACCTGCCGACATCTTTTTAAGTGCCAATACATCTGCAATCGTGGTCGGGACCTCTGTCGGAATGTCGCCAGCCTCATCTAGCAAGTCGGCATAACGCGATGCGGTTAGATGCTCAAGAATCTCTGCGACAGTCCACGTATCATTTGGCGCGGTCATTGCTAAGCACTCCACGGGTTGACCTGCAATTGCATCGAACACATAGCTATTTGCCCATGCTAAGTGGCGAAATAAACGATCTGTGACAACATCCATGTCACAAGGGTACTGGAAAGTTCAGAAAGTTAAAGCTAAGATCTTTTCGTTCTCATCTGAATGTATCTCAGTGAATCCAAATTTTGTATAAAAGTTCAGAGCTCGATCGTTGGTTGCAGCCATGTGTAAGTGGACTCCACGTGATCCTGCAATTCTCAATTCGTTCAATAAGTGTTCAATCATGGCTTTGCCATAACCAACACCCTGATGAGACTCGATGATATCTATATGCAGATGCGAAGGATATTTACTAATGATGGCGGGATCACTAGAACCCTGCTTATCGAGTTCACCAAGTAGTTCGACATCATGGGCAAGCAGTTCGGTCGAAATAGATTCATACTTAGCTTTAGTGCGTGGCCAGTATTTAACTTCGAGGACTGCCTCAAACTTTGATGTATCTAATGCACCCAACACATAACCGACCTGCCTGTCATTGGCCACAAGAACGAAGGCGAAATCGGGTTCATAAATCGCGTAAGGCGCAGCATATATTTCGCCAACTAGATCAGGCAGATTATGAAGATTGCTTGCATCTTTGCCCGAATCTGCGGTCTGAAGGCAAATTGCTAACAGGGATGGCACATCAGCCAAAGTCGCCGAACGTAGAACCACTCCACTACCTAATTGCCACTCTTTCACGCCATAATCGTACCTTCGCAACGGTCAGGAGGGAGATTTTCCAGTCATGAATGCCGGAAGTTATATCGCCATCGATTGTGGCGGATCTCGCTTGCGTGGATATGTCTGGCCCGGCGGGAAAGAGTTTTCTGGAAATGGGGTATCTCATTCGATCAATGTTGCACTTGATCTTGCTAAGAATATCGTAGATGCAATTCCTGCAGAGATTAAAGAAGTTGAAACGATAGTTTTGGCACAAGCAGCAATTCCGCATGAAGAATCTGATCGCGATTTAATGGCTGCTGCAATTGCACAACGAGTTAGTTTTACAAAATTGCTTATAACTTCTGATACTTACGCAGCAACTCTCAGTCTAGGAAATCAGTGTGACCTTGTGATTGCGGTTGGGACTGGCATTACTGCCCAAGTGCACACTGATAAACATATTTTCGAACTTACAGGCCATGGCTATCTACTTGGTGATGAAGCAAGTGGTTTTTGGATTGGCCGTCAAGGAATAAATGCAGCGCTTAAAGGCGTAGAGGGTCGAGGCCCAGAGACTGCTTTAACGCAAATGGCGCAAGATTTCTACAAGGTCTCTTCTGTTGAGCTAGCCGATTACATTCATCAATTAGAGCGCCCAGTTATTCAGGTGGCGGCCTTTGCTCCCCTTGTCACTGAAGCTGCGGAAAACCATGATCCGGTTGCTATTTCGATATTAAATCAGGCTGCTGAAGAAATTAAGAGTCTGATTGCCACTGCAATTAAACGGGCAAATATCAAGACTGTTGCACTTATGGGGGGTGCTATTCCAACAGGAGGTCTCTTGCATAGAAACGTTCTTGCAATGACGAAGGATCTAGGAATCAACTTCACTCAAGAAGTCGCTGAACCTTTGATTGGCACACGAAAAATCGCTTCAGACCCGACACTCCAGCTCGACGTAATCTCTGTACATACAAATAAAATCACGAGCAAAACGTGGTCCTCTCTATACCTGCACAGGGTGCAGGATTTACTCAAGCGGGTTTCACAAACCCAGGAGGATTCAATTGCCCAGGCAGTCTCTTTATTTGCTGATGCCCTAGCCAATGGAAAGATGATTCATACCTTTGGCACTGGCCATTCCCACTTATTGGCCGAAGAGATTTTTTATCGCGCTGGTGGCCTGGCTGCAATCTATCCAATTCTTGATGAGCGGTTAATGCTGCACAAGGATGTAGTACAGGGAAGTCAGTCTGAACGATTGCCAGGTTTAGCCAGTGAACTTCTTGCACAACACCCGGTAGCCGCCGGTGATGTCGTGGTGGTAATTTCAAATAGTGGCGGTAATCAAGTCACTATTGATTTAGTCTCCTTATCAAAGGAAGCCGGTGCAAAAGTAATTGCGGTTACAAGTGTTAATCATGCAACCAGTGATTCAGCTCGCTCGAGCAATGCTGTGAAAATCCATCACAGTGCAGATGTAGTCCTAGATAATTCAGGCATCGTAGGAGATGCATCCATAAAGGTCGCAGGTGCAAAAATGGCGGTCGGACCAACATCAACAGTTGTAGGTGCTGCAATGTTGCAGGCAGTTGTTGTTGGATCAGTTGCTGAACTCATCAAACGCGGAATCGAACCAGAGATTTTTCTGAGCAGTAATTTAACTGGTGGGGATGAAAACAACGCCGCTATATTTGATAAGTATCGCCCGCTAATACATCTTTACAACTAGTTTTTTACTTCACTGCACCTTCAGTGAGACCTTCGATGACTTTGCGATTGAAGATCACATAGAGAATTATCATCGGAACTGTGACAATTGTTAGAGCAGCAAAGAGCAAGTGATAATTCGTTGAATACCTAGTTGAGAAAGTAAGTAAACCGGTTGGAATAGTCTTTAAATCATCATTTTGGATGTACACCAAGGCCAGTAAGAACTCATTCCATGCACTTAATGCAGTAAAGACTGCAACAGTTGCAATCCCGGGTTTGAGCATCGGCAACAATATAGTTTGATAGACACGTAAATCACCGGCACCATCTACGCGTGCGGCTTCGAAGATCTCTTTAGGCAGATTTTGGATATATGCCCTAAATAGCCAGATAGCTAACGGCAAGCCCATCGCCGTATAGGGCAAAATCAATGCCAGCCGCGTGTCCTTAATTCCAAGGTAATCAAAGAGCGCATTTTGTGCGATGAAATACGACTGCAGAGGCAGAATCAAACCCAATGTGATGAGTGCCAAGATTTGTTTGGAGAATCTGAACTTGAGACGGGTAAATGCAAAAGCAGCCATAGATCCAAATAGGAGAACACCGCTCATGCTTATTCCTGTAACGATTGCACTATTTATTGCATATTTGCCTAAACCGCCGGCGCTAAAAGCCTCTGCAAAGACGCTGAAATCCCATGCGGTTGGCAACGATAGTGGGTCCATCGTAATCTCTTGATTACTCTTTAAGGAAGAAAGAGCCATCCACAACAGAGGAACAAAATATATGAGCGAGTACAAGCTCATTGCGATATGGAAAATTGGGTTGCGCTTCATCAGTACTCCACCACCGAATCATCCTTAGTGCGCAACTTGTTATAGATCAATCCAAATCCCACAACAACAAGTGTAAGGATTACTGCAAGAGCTGATCCATAACCCATCTGTTGATCACGAAAGACGACTCGTACTAAATATGTTGTTGGAACCTGCGTTGTGTCATATGGGCCACCATTTGTTAAGACATACACCAAGTCGAAAACTTGTATACCGCCGGTCACACACAACAAAACGGCAACTTCAGTTAAGTTCTTAATCATTGGAATCTTGATCTGTCGCAATAATTGAAGTTCGCTCGCGCCATCTAGGCGTGCAGATTCAATAATCGTGCTTGGAATACGCTGAAATCCGGCGTAAAAGATGGCCATATAGAACCCTGCGAAGATCCATCCTGAAATAACGGAGATTGAAAGCAGCGCCGTTGATTGATCACCCAACCAAATATGTTTCCAGGATTCAAGGCCAACCTGATCCAGAATTCGATTGAGAATACCTAAATCGGGATTCAGTAAAAAACTCCAAAGAACTGAGATCACTACTAGAGGCAACATCACTGGAGTAAAGAAGGCAACGCGGTAAAAAGTTGTATTTCTCTTCGCACTTACTAAACCTGCCAATATGAGACCAACTAAGACTTCGAGTACTAAGGTGGCAACAATATAAATGGCTGCATGTCCGTACGAGGACGTATACACCTTGTCATTAAATGCGCGTACGAAGTTTTCTAACCCGATAAAACTTGGCGTACTAAATCCATCCCAATCAGTCAGACTGAGACCAAAAGTTGCGATTATGGGCCCAAGTATTGCAAGCGTGAAGATTGCAAAAGCAGGAGCGACCAGGAAGTAAGGGATCCAACGTGCTGTCGGTTTCATTCCCCTACCATCCTGGTCGCTAACGTACTGCTTGGTCTTTGATTACTACAAAGTTACTTCAACGCAGCAACCTTTTCTTGCGCAGCATCGAGTGCGGCCTGAGGTGTCGACTTCCCACCAATTACCTCAGCTTGAGCTGCGTTGAGCGCATCGGCAACTGGAAGTTCAAATCCGGTATCTGGTGGCGCAACGACAACTTTTGCACCATCTAATAGCGCATTGATCTTTGCGGTCAGTGGATCAAGGGTTCCTCCAGCAAGAGATTTCACTAAGAGCACCGTGCCAGAGTCTGCAATTTTCTTTGCATTCTCGGGACTATAGAGCTCCTTAAAGAAATCAAGAACCTCTGTCTTTTTACTGCTCTTAGCATTGACGATATAGCCAGTAAAAACAGCCATGATGCTGTCCTGATCTCCTGCACCATCAGTTATTGCAGGCAGGTTAATGAAGTCCATTTTGAAATCAGGAGCTTGATCTTGCTGGGTTCCAACTAACCATGAACCAATTGGATGGAACGCGGCTTTGCCCTGGAAGAACAAACTGGCTGCTTCATTATCTGCGATGCTATTTACAGATTCATTGACATACCCGTTTTTGGCAAGATCAGATAACACTGTCAAGCCTTTAATAAACTCGGGGCCATTCATTGGCTTCTTCTTCTGCAAAGTTTCTGCATAAAGAGCTTCTCCTGCCACACGAGAGATGATGTGTCCACCCCAGTTACCGACAGTCCATAGATCTTTATTGCCTTGTACAAAACAGTTAATCTTCAGCGACTTAAACTTTGCGCAAACGGTATTTAACTCATCCCATGTCTTTGGCGGAGTAACTCCATTTTTAGCAAACATGTCAACGTTATACCAAAGTACATTCGTAACATCACGAGCGCGAGGGATCATTGAGAGCTTGCCGCCGGAGTCATATCCTGCAAAAGCACCGTCATTGAATAAATCTTTTAATCCACTCGATTCGATATCAGTTGAAATATCTGCAGCGAAGCCTTCGGCAACGCGCTGATCCAGTCGTGCGCCAGCCCATTCGAAATATGCATCTGGACTATTTTTACCATTGAGAAGTGTTGGTAGGCCAACAGTTGAATAAAGGTCATCATCTTGCTGAATGAACTCGACTGTCCATCCTTCGTGTGCTGCTTCATACGAAGCTTTCGCTGCTTCCCAAACCGGAAGTTCAGAATCTCCCAAACTTGGTGTAGCAATTCGCAAAACTTTATCTGCAGAATCACCCTTTGAACAGCCAGTAAGAACTGCAAGACCGAGTAAACCAACTGCCATACCGGCAATTAATCTCTTCCCCTTGAACATAGAACCTCCCCTAGTGGATTGCGCCATGGCAAAATGTCATTCACCGCTGTGGCTTTGGCAAAGATTAGGTCTCAAAATTGCGTTAGGTCAATGGAATTCAGAGGAATTTAAGTCATCTGCCAGTTCGCCAAGGAACATATGCAGTGAATCCCCGAATATGCGACTTCGCCAGGTCAAAACTTCTCGCGCAAGCATGTGGACGATGGTGCCATCAGGGTGACTAGCTAGATTTTCAGCTATTTCAGCCAAAATTTGACCTCCCCGTGCATAGTCGGCAATCCACGGCGCCGTCTCGATGGCTAACTTAGGATTTGTAAAATCTGCTGATTGAATCACTGCGCAGGCTTTGGAAATCTCATCTGCAACCGTACTCAAGATTTCTACCGCTGCCTTCATATTTTTTCTTCGATAATGAAAAGCTGCCCCTGCTAGTGCGGCTGAAAACTCAGGTGCAGAATCATCGTTCAAACAAGAGCCGAGTGATGTCCTGGCAAAACTGCGAAATGCACTTCGATCACGATCATTTGGAATCACATTCATTAGTGCACGCTCCCATGATGAATCTGGATCATATGCAAGTGGATCTGCCAGATAATCAGCGATAGTCCAAAGTGGAATCTTAGAGGCCTCTGCTTGCCACATCGGATTAGATAGCAATCCCTCACTGTGTTCGACTAATCCAGCTTCGCGAGCACGAAGCGGACCGATATGAAGTTCATGGATCATAGCAACGTCATTTACTGGATAGTTATCCCAATATAAAGCTTTGCGATGTGCACTTTGCTCAAAGATTATTGCATCACGAACATCAAGACGAAAAGAACAGATTTGGATACCCGTCCATAGCAAGTGAATATGGGAGTTTAATGCGCTCCCTAGTTCGACAAGATACTCTTCCTTGCCGGTGCCACGGTATACAGTAGGACAGATTATTAAAGTGGCATCTGGATATTCAGTAGTTAACCAGTTAAATATTTCGTTACCAATATATGCATGTGCTTGTGCAAACGATGAGAATGACTCTGCATCCAATTGGCTTTGAAACTCGTTTGGAATATCGTCAAAGAAAACACCAACAGCTGAAACTCCACATTCTAAGTACTGCTTCAATCGATTCTTCAGTGCTGCTAGCTCTCCAGGATCAGAATATGTGATTGTTTGCCCTGGAGATACAGCAGAAGCAAATCCTATTTCGAGCTTGGTTGCATGCGAGACGAGTTCTCTTAGCTGCAAAATCTCGTGTTCTGGCCGTAACTCTTGCCAACTTCGCCGATGACCTGGCTCATCTTTTGGCGCCAAAAAGTACATATTCATTCGGGTCTTTGCCATAAAATTGAGCATGTCTATTCGCTCAGTATGAGACCAAGGCTTTCCGTAGAATCCTTCAATTACTCCGCGAATTCCAAAGGCAGTCATAGGCATAGGGTATTACCAACTCGAGTATGTCACTAGCTATACTTGCAAACTTATTAGAATGAGTGGAGCGTGAAATAGGGGCATGCACATAGTTTTTGCAGTTGATAACAACTATGCACCATATATAGCCCCACAGATATATCGCATAAACCAAACCGGCACAAAAATCGATGGCATAAAAGTGATTATCTCTGAAGATGTCACAGAATCAATCCTGGAATCAATCCTTCTAGCCGGCGATAGTTACGCAATAGATATCGAAATAATCAAAACAAGTGTATTAGATGCTTTATACGAACAAGACATAATCAAAGATAGGACACACGTCTCCTACTTCACTTATGTGAAACTGTTTTTACCAGATTTACTCCCACAACTTGATCAAATCCTCTACCTCGATGTAGATATCCTCATAAGAAACTCTCTTAATGATTTACTCGAGTGGGAACTCAATAATCCAATTGGTGCAATCTCTGAGCTAAGCGCTAACGGTCGTTTCCTCTTCGGATCCCACAACATCTCCTACTTTAACGCAGGGGTAATGAAAATGTCGCTTGCAAAGTGCAGAGAAATCAACTTAACTTCTAAAGCATTAAAATTAATTCAAGAAGCAAAAAACTATAACTTTCAAGACCAAGATATCTTCAACTTGGTTTTCCGCAAGAATTTTGACCATCTGCCCATAGTCTTTAATGTTTTTCATGACTATACATATCCAGGATTAGGTATGGATGTATTTAGAGATCCAATTATCGTTCACTTCAATGGACCAAATAAGCCGTGGAACCGCGACTTGAAAAGCAAATATGCAACGGAGTGGCGCAAAACTTTTCAAATATCTGGTTTGAGTGCCTACAAAGCTGAAGTCTCCTTACTTGAGGCGCAAAAAGACCTAACACCTGTCGAGGCAAAAAAGTTTCAAGGAAAAGACACAAGTCAACAGCGCAACCAGAATTCCTGGATTATTTCTAGGTATGTGACAGATAAGGTTCAAAAATTCTTTGCCTTAGTTTCGAGGGTAAAAATAGCCAGAATTAGAATCGTTGCGGTGAAGAAATTTCAAGAATTTGAGTTTAGGTGTGCAGAATTGCTATCTCAATGGATTTATAACGCAAGAAAATCGAGGATTGGTACGTGGATCCGCCTTCAACTTCCTTATAGCCTTAAAAAGAATTTAAATGACTTCATCTACAACGTATATAAGAACTTCCGTGGAGTCAAAGAGATTATAGATATAGGTTTGTTTACAAGACCAGAGCTCCCAATCACTTCATCTCTCGAAATTGAATCTTTATCAGAACCACTTCAGGATCTGAATCAGGCAGTTAAGGGAGATTTCATCTTTGTTATTTCTCAGCATCGATCAGGAACAAATGCACTTTTTGATCTCATAGAGTTGTCGAGTAACAGATTTATTAAGGCAGATGAAATCTTTATTGGGTATACCCACGAACGTATAAGTCATAACATCATGAAGAGTTTCCCTTGGTTCCGTGACCTACTTGATTTTGACGAAAGAATAGGAAAGGAGTTTAAGAAGTTTTTCAGAAAGATGGATGAACATGCAATTGATATTTTGCAGATGATTCGACAAGATGAGAAATTTTCTAACCAGTTATTTGTTGTTAAGATATTCCCAACTCACCTTTCTAGTGAGCGATTTGAAGAGGTTATGCAAAAATTTGCCTCCCATGCAATTATCTTGCGCCGCACAATGCTCTACTCATATATTTCGAATTATAAAGCTGTTGCATCTGGTCATTGGTGGGGTAAAGATTCATCAAAAACTAGAATTCAACTCAATGAGGAGGTTCTTAGGAAGTATGTAATAGATTCTGATTCTTGGTTCGATACAGCCAATCAAGTGACCAAGGAATTAAGAATTCCCGTATTGCATATAACATACGATGGGCTTTATGAATCTAGAGAGGACGAGGTTTTACTCGGTAAGTTTCTCGAAAATATTGTCGATAAGATTTACAATCTAGAGACCCTTTCAATTCCTAGCAGAATTCAAGACCGCAGGGAGGAGGCCTTTCTAAATGACCTTCTACTTCAATTCGCAGAATTGCCTACTGACCTGAAACGTGATTTGTTGCGATATCCAGGAAGAAGTTACAACTAAACCAGAGACCTTGATGGAGTATATTTAAGTCGGAATCTAACCTAGCTCACTATTTCTTTTTGTAACCCTTTGGACAGACTGGCTTAAGGGCCATGACCTTCTTAATTGTTTTACCCTTGATACAGGTAATCGTCTTGTGCGTTGCCAACTGCTTTTGAAGAAGGTAGAGGGTATTTTCAAACTCCCCTAGCTCCTCGTCGGCGTATGCAATCACTGAATCTAAATCTGAAGTGGGACTCACTATGCTCTCGTCAAGAAATTTACGTACTCCTAAAAAATCAGCCATAACTAATTTAAAGGATGGCAACATACTCGCATCATTGAGGATCTTGCCTCTTACAACAACAAGACGGGCGTACTGTGCATCGTAGAGTGGGTCATATTTGGCCTGAAATTCTGCTATCTGTTCATCTCGAGTTAGGACAACGTCTTCGGCATATGCAGCAGTTGTGCTGATGAATAGCAAGGTGGAAACTAAAGCGATAAGCAAATTCCGAGTTTTCATAATTAAATTTTACTTTCCAAGGTTCACGGCGACTGCATGTTTCTGATTCAACTGAGAGTTAGCGCCAGTTGTTTTCATCACAAACGAATTCCAGGTAATTTCCACCCTAACCACCCAGTATCAAATGGATTCAACTGGTGTGCTCAGATTCTCACGCAAGCGCTAGATCAATTGCCCTCAATGTTGATATCGCCTAGATGAGTGTCACTTAAAGGAAAGCTGCACCCTTTTTAGTACCCTCGCCCAACGGAGGGCTAAATGCTGTTTACAACAATTGAGTTCCAAATTTTCTTCATCGTTGTGAGCACCCTTTTTTATGCACTTGGTTTCTTCAATAAACACCGAACCGCACTTTTCTTACTTACGATTGCAAGTCTGTTTTTCTATTCATACTGGAATATAAAATTCTTGCCCCTCATACTGGTCTCGATTGGATGTAATCTTAACTTTGGTTGGCTACTTACTTACAAAATAGCCAAACCAAAAATTAGACGGGCAATTTTAATATTTGCGATTTTTGCAAACTTGGCTTTTCTTGGCTTCTTCAAATACGCCAACTGGCTAATACTCGCCGTCAATTCGACTGGGACACATCTGCCACTAATAAACTATGCACTTCCTCTGGGAATCAGTTTTTATACTTTTACTCAGATAGCCTTCATTGTTGATGCCTATCAGAGGAAGACGGATGACTTAAATCCTCTTCGGTACCTACTTTTTGTAACCTATTTCCCGCACCTAATAGCTGGTCCGATTCTCCATCATAAAGAGATGATGAATCAATTTGAATCAAAGACACTTTCAAAGATAAACCTATTAAATATCCAACAGGGATTCATCCTTTTCGCTATTGGTTTCATGAAGAAGATTTTAATTGCCGATTCCCTGGCAAGCGTTGTCACAAAATACTATGACACGGGAGTTGCTCTAGATTTTTGGTCATCTTGGATTTCAAGTCTTGCCTACACTTTTCAACTTTACTTTGATTTCAGTGGTTATACCGATATGGCCCTTGGCTTAAGCCTTATGCTCAACATTCGGCTTCCTTATAACTTTAACTCACCTTTCAAAGCAAGATCACTCAGCGAATTCTGGCGAAGATGGCATATAACTTTAAGTCGCTTCTTGCGAGACTACATATACATCCCTCTGGGTGGCAACAAATATGGCGCCAGACGTGAATATTTCGCTGTAATAGTGACCTTCGCACTGGGTGGAATTTGGCATGGAGCCGGTGGCCATTTCCTAATATGGGGACTTCTCAATGGTTTAGGGATTGCAATCGAAAGAGCTTGGCATCGCAAATATCCTGCTAAGAATAATTGGGTCGCGTGGGCAATGACATTTCTTTTTGTGAACATTACCCTCATCTTTTTCAGAGCGCACTCTGTTGGTGATGCCCTTAATGTTCTTAGAGGATTAGTTGATGTTAATTCAATTTTGACCTTTGGAAGTTCAAATATCCCTACACCCGATTTGGCTTGGATTGGTTCTCATCTAGAGTGGATTCTTTTTCTACCAACGCAACTAGCGATTAACTTGCCTTACGTAGCCCTTATAATTATCTGTTTTGGAACCACATTCTTTGGTAAGAATAGCCAGGAAATAGTGGCTTCGTACTCAAAAACCAGACTAATGCCACTCATGCTGGTGGGATATTTCTTTGCACTCGCTTGGTCTATAACCAAAACCGAACAGATCTTTTTGTACTTTAATTTTTAGGAGAGTTATGAAAAGAAAAATAGCTGCATTCGGTTTAGTCGCAATGCTAATGCTTTCTGTAATTTTGATAAACGTTACCGTCTATGAGGCAAAGGGAAGAGAAATAATCTCGGGAAAACCGATAAAAGCAATTGTCGGAGCGCTAGGCATAAAAGTTGGATACTCAATTGACTCTGGGCAGGCAATCGTTGGTCGCAATGGTTGGCTATTCTTAGGTGATGACTACAGTCACATACTTTCTATGCATCGTGGCCAAGGTTTTTCAAGCAATCGCGCTAAGGCGCAGGAAATAGCAGATAATTTGCATTCGTGGCAAGGCTATTTCCGAGACCATGCCAATACTGACTTTACAGTTCTATTATTCCCCGAGAAAAGCACCATTTATAGCAAATACTTACCATCATGGATGGATGCATCTAGCTCTCGGTACTCGACGTTGACAGATGAACTTGTGGGATTGAGCCACTTGGCATATGCAAAGCAATTAATCCAAGATTCAAACTCCAACTCAAAGAATCCTCTCACCTATTACAAAACTGATACCCATTGGAATCAATACGGTGGTTATTTGGGATATGTCGAGTTAATGAAATCACTCAAGCAAAAGGATTCACAATTAAAGTCGGTAGAGTTAACTGCGAAAGATTTTATACAGCAATCTACCGGGGGCGGAGATCTCGCCCGTTTTTTAAGCGCTGAAAAATTTGTCAAGGACTTTGATTATTCGCCGCTGTTACCAGACCAAGGAAATGTCATAGAGAGCGAATACCTCAGCGGCAAAGTTGTTTATAAAGGTGAGCCCAAGATGGACAGTGCACCAGAAGAGTGGCTCCTTGTTAGTAACCCACATGCACTAAATAAAAGTCGAGTCCTAGTGCTAAGGGACTCATTTGATACGGTTGTTTCTCGTTATATGACGCGAACCTTTTCCCAAACCTTACAAAAACATTACTCCTATGTTTCAAAGGAAGATTTAAAGAAAATTGTTGCTGAATTTCAACCTGACCTTGTCATACTTCTAATGGTTGAGCGCGCACTCGTTGAGCCAATAGCAATTTTAGACGCCCCGTAATATGTGTTACTTCTTCTTGTAGCCCTTGGGGCAAACCGGCTTAACTGCAGTAACTTTCTTAACTAACTTCCCCTTCGCGCAAGTGATAGTTATTTTTTTGGTTGAAGGAGTGAGGCTTACTTTTGGCGTTGCCTTCACCGTCGGGGTAGGCGTTGGCTTTACAGTCATAGTCGGGGTTGGAGTTGGGGTCGGTGAAGCCGTTGGGGTCGCTGTTGGTGTTGGGGTCGCTGTTGGTGTTGGCTTAGCAACTTTTCCATTGTTAAATAGTGAATTCGTATAGGTCATATCCAGTTTCACTGCTGGAAGTGTTTTTGTTGAGGAAGCTGGATTATCACTCAGATTCAGTGTGAGTGTGTATTTACCCAATGGTAAATTTTGAGGAAGTATAAAACTGCCTTGGTAGACACCTGATCCACATTGAAAAGAAGAGCAGTACGTACCAGCCGCATAGAGAGATTTACTCAATAGTTCAAAACTAGTCTCTCCCATCCGTGCATTAATTTGATTCCCTGTTGACCCAATTAACTTAGCCTCTATTTTGTATGCGCCAACCCAAGCTCTACATGCTTGCCTAATGCTAATTTCAAAAGATAGAGGTGAACCAGCGACCAAACTTCCATCTGGTTCAATTGTTGAGGTGGCAAAATATCGGAGATAGTCCAATCCCATTCCAGAGCTGACCCCGTTAGTTGTGACTACGCACTTGTCCAAACGTGGATTTAGTTTTACCGGATCAACCATGCCTTCATCTGATAACCCAAGAACGCAGTTATTGGGTGCCACTCCTTGAATATCTCCGGTGCTACATCCAGCGGCTTGAGCAGGAATGGCAGTCAGTGTCAACTGTGCCAGGATGCTTGCGGTAACCAGAAATGTAGCAATCCACTTGTGTCGGCTCATGGGGTAAATCTAGCCCCTTCGGCTTTAGATTTGAATTTGAAAAGCCTGAGAATATTCAATCTCTAGTGCCTTAGGGTAGGGATATGGACTCTTCGCGCCCTACTGGGGTTTTTCCTCTCTCATTTTGCCCGACGGGAATGGTCCCTCAAAAATCAGAGACCCAGCACATACCAATCACTCCGCGGGAGATTGCAGAGCAAGTCAACCAAGTTGCACAGATTGGCATCACAAGCGTGCACCTACATGCACGAAATGATGATGGATCACCAGCTTGGGAGCGTGCCCGTTTTGAAAAGACGATTGAACTAATCAAAAATACAAACCCAGATTTAGTAATCTGCATAACGACATCTGGTCGAACCGTAACCGAGTTTGAAAAACGATCAGATGTATTAGAAATTTCAGGAGATCTTAAGCCTGATATGGCGTCGCTGACACCGGCGAGTATGAATTTTGCAAAATCTGCGTCAATAAATGCTCCTGACATGGTTTTACGACTAGCCCAAAGAATGCAGGAACGCGGCATTAAGCCAGAGTTTGAGGTATTTGATACCGGAATGATCAATTACGCAAAGTATTTGATCTCCAAGAAGATTGCCGAACCTCCTTTCGTCTTTAACATCTTGCTCGGTGGTATTGCTACAGCTCAGGCCAATCTGCTCGAACTTGGTTTAATGGTCGAGCGTTTGCCTCAAGGATCTATTTGGCTTGGCGCAGGAATTGGCGAGGCGCAACTTCCGGTAAATACTTTAAGTCTTGCATCTGGTGGAGGCGTACGCGTTGGCTTAGAAGACAATATCTACTTCGACCAAAAGAAGGGGGTATTAGCATCAAACATCGATTTGGTTGAAAGAGTTGTTAATCTCGCCGCGCTCATGGGTAAATCAGTTATGTCATCGGGTGATTTTAGAAAAACATACCTTTCATGAGTCGACAAATAATCGTGGCAGGCTCAGGAAATTTAACTACCGAAATTTATGAGACAGCCGTTTTGCTTGGATTTGATGTTCTTATATTAGATTTGATTGGCAATTCACAAATAATTGCCGCTCGAAAAATCAAGCCAAGTGACGTGACTGAAGATTTAAGAAAAATTCCTATAATTATGGGAACAGTAAATTACCCAGAGTTTGAAAAACTTAATTTTCTCGAACTCACCCGAAAAAACCGAGAAAAACTCTATACAGAGATTATCAATCTGGGCTTTAAAAATTGGGTCTCTATTATTCACCCATCGGCAGTTATTTCGCCCTCTGCGAAAATCGCAATGAATGTATTTGTGAATGCTAACTCGACTATCTCTAGCAACTCTGTGATTGCTGAAAATTCGCGAATCAATCGCAATGTCTCAATTGGCCACGATGTCAGCATCGGAGCTTTCTGTGACATAGCCCCCGGCGTAACCATTACTGGTGCGGTTCAAATCGAGGACTCGGTTTTTATAGGCGCTGGTTCAGTTCTTATCCATGGGTTAAGAGTGGGTAAGGGCTCATCTGTTGGCGCCGGTGCGCTTGTAACTAGAAGCGTCGATGACTTCACTTTAGTGATGGGCTCGCCCGCGCGCAGAAAAAATCAAGGGTTTCGCGCATTTCGCAAGAGAGTTTTGCCTAAGATTCTAAAGCTGCTCAAAGCCTTAAAACTCCATAAAACTATAAAACAGGTAACAAGACGCTAGTTCCCATGGGAAAGTTGCAAGATTCCTTGATCATGCTTAATTGTTAAGGAATCGTTATCTGGCCCTGAGGTTGCAGGAGCGCATTACATTTCAGATTCAACTGTTCTTCGTTA
>WLOR01000002.1 GCA_009699165.1 Actinomycetota bacterium
AAGCCAGAATGACAACAAAGCAATTGGGAATGTGGAAAGTATGAACAATCTGTCGTGAAACATCTTCTTTATCATGAATCAATCCTCCTCCTATGAATGGAGAAGCCCACAATCATTCCAAAGATATAAGTGCTAGTCCCCAATGACCATTGGCTTTGCACCAGTGCACTCAATTAACTCTGCATAACTCGTTGGATACACCGCATAGGGATGTCCAGCAGCTGCCCAAACAACGTCGTAATCGTTGAGCGCTTCGTCAATAAGGATTATTTCTGGCTTTGAAATCCACCCCAGTGGGCTCACGCCCCCAATGGAATAACCAGATTTATCTTTAACATAATCAGCATCTACGCGCCCTAAATCCTCAACCCCAAGTGTGCGCGCTACTAGTTTTGTATCAACCCGGTGGCGCCCTGAAGTAATAATCAACAGTGGGGAAGCATTTGGAAGCTTAAAGATAAGCGAAGAAGCTATCTGCCCAACTTCAATGTTAAGGCTGGCTGCGGCTTCAAGGGCAGTTCTTGCGCTCTCGGCTAGGACGAAAATATCACCCTTAACGCCAAGGTTGTCCCTGGCTGCAAGAAATCTTTTGACCGCTGCCTTCTCAATTACATTTTCCATTTCTCTGACTCCAGAATCTCTCGATTAGTGTTTGTCATTTACATAGAAGTCAATGTTGTCTTGGTTGAGTCTCATGACCATCGCTTCAAATGCAACAGAAAATGTAGGGTCTGTAATCTCGTTTCGCCAACGATCTAGCTGTGCAGAGGCGGGCTTCATATGGTCTTGAAAAAAAGTAGCCATGAGAGGCGAGTCATTTACGCCGAGAAAAGCTAACAGCGAGTTATAGGTTTCCTCCGAGTTGTGCACCACTAGCTCCTCTATGGAGATAGTTAACTGCTGAGATTTAGGAATTCTCGCAAGAGATGCATGCCCAGAACGAATCCTTTTTTCATACCACTCTAAACCTTCTAGGGGAGTAGTTGGTCCCCAGTCTTTTGTAAGTAAAGAGGCGATTGTGTCTCTGGGATCTCGGACCATGTTTATAAAAAGTGCATCAGGATAGAGTCGAATCAACCTATGTGCATTTGGGATATTCATTGGAGTCGAATCTATCCAGAACTCTTCTGCCTGATTATTACTTTGATTAGCGATTAAACCGTCAAGCAAGTCCCTGGCTGCCTGTTGCCTCTTTTTATGCGGCGAGCTTTTGAAAGCTGCGAAAAGATCCTTATATGTGTCGATAGAGATGCCAGAACACAATCCACGTCCGTGTGGAGGGGGAGCATCTATATCCCACCACATGGATTGAATTTTCTCCTCTAATGCTTTTAGGTTTTTTTCGTACTTTTCTTGCTCTCGCACCCTTCTCTCATTTCGAGTGCGCACACTATAAAAAGGGATGGCTGGCAAATCTTTTTCAGGGGCAAATTGTGATCCGAAAATCAGATCTAAAAGTCCTCCAGCATTGGTTGTAAATTTCAACTCTATCGGAAGACTGGACCTCATTGCAGGATGAGCGTTGAGTAAGTCAGCAATAATCGTGGTTCCACTACGGCCTGTTCCACCAGCAAAAATATATTTAGTCTTAGTAGGACTCTTGGAGTTCATCATCTATGGAGTTTAACTAGTTAATACTCGAACGCCATTAAAAATAATAATTGCAATAGATACACAGATTGCAAGTGGCTTCTTAGGTAGCTTGCCAACCAAGCGAGCAGCCAGGGGAGCCATGAGAGTTCCACCCAAGGCAAGGCCTCCAACTACGCTCCAGTCCACATCAATTCGAGATAAGTTAGCAAGAAAGCCGACGCTTGCTGCCAGGGCGACAATAAACTCTGCAGCGCTCACGGTTCCAATGACTTTGCGTGGTTCAGTTCTAGTTGTTGCCAATAAAGTTGGTGTCACTATGGGACCCCAACCACCTCCACCAGAGGCATCGACAAATCCTCCTGTAAAGCCCAGGTACGTTAAAAAATTTGGATTCTTGATCTCAATTAAATTGGAGTTCTCAGAGCTTTGAAAGATATTGCGATACAGTAAAAGAAAGCCCAAAAAAAGAAGCAATGTAGAGATAAAAACACGCCCATTAGATGCATCTATGAATGAAAGAAACGTGGCTCCACATAAAGCTCCAATTCCACCCGGAACTGCTAAACGCTTGAGAATTTTCTTATCCACATTCTCGGCATGCCAATGTGAAGCACCTGAAGCTAAGGTTGTGCCAATCTCAGCGATATGGACTGCGACTGAGGCTACTGAGGCGCTTGCGCCAAGAGTTAGAAGTAAGGTTGAACTTGATAGTCCAAATCCCATTCCAAGTGAACCATCGACTAACTGAGCAATCGAGCCAGCGAGTGCAAAAAAGAACCAGTTCATAGAATCAACTTAATGAGGATGTTTACATTCTCGGAAACCGAAAGCGTGCCATCTAAAATTGCATCAGGATTGGCTGGCACCTCATACTCTTGCCCTAAGCCAGTTAAGTTTGGAATCTCTCCAGAGGCGGCTTTCTTGTATAGACCCTTTGGATCTCTAGCTTGGCAAATCTCGATGGGAGTATCTACCCATACTTCGGTAAATTCATTTTCATCAAAAATTGAACGGGCTTGATCTCTGTCATCTCTAAATGGACTGACGAGCGCGACAATGACATAAAGACCAGCATCAACCATTAGTTTTGCAATCTCTGAAACACGTCGTACGTTTTCAGCGCGCTCCTGCGCAGTGAAGCCAAGATCTTTATTGATTCCCAATCGCAAGTTATCGCCATCTAGAACATAAGAGTGGATACCAAGGTTAAAAAGCTTCTTTTCAAGCTCATTTGCGATTGTAGATTTTCCGGAACCAGATAACCCGGTAAGCCATAAGATACCCGCGCTTTGATGTTTCATTGCAGCACGATCAAGTTTTCCTATTTCATAAGCCTGATGCGAAACATTGCTTCCTCGTCGCAAGACATGGTCAACCATTCCTGCGCCGGCGGTGCGATTAGTTGCCCTATCGACTAGTACAAAGTTTCCATAATCTCTAGATTCTTTATATGGCAGCAAAGCTAATGGATTATCAGTTGCGATTTCTACCGAACCAATCTCATTCATTGCCAAAGTTGTTGCCGAATTATGCTCTCCAGTATTGATCTCTAACTGGTGCCTGATTTTAGTTACTATAACTGGGGTTGACGTAGAGCCTGCCATGAGGATGTATGAACGACTGTGAATAAGTGGATTTTCATCTAGCCATACAAGATTAGCTAAAAAGCGATCACTTGAGACGATCTCTTCTTCAGATTTAACTATAAGGTCACCGCGAGTGGCATCGACCTCGGGTTCAAGAACCAATGTGATGGCATCTGTATTTGATGCACTCTCAAGGTCACCATCAAAGCTCACAATTCTTGAAATTGTGGCTGCGACTGAGCCAGGGAAAGTCTTGACCAAATCGCCGACTTTAAAATCTCCATCGTGGACGGTTCCAGAGACGCCTCGAAAGTTTTCAGCCCTAGAAATACTTTGAATTTGCAATCGCGCACCGCTATCTACAACTGGTGCTGGAACCCACTCTTGAATTGCTTGAATAAGAGTTGGCCCTGAATACCAAGCCATGGATGTGCTTTCATCGACTACATTATCGCCGGCCAATGCGCTCATTGGAATCATTGTGACGTCTTCTATTTCTAGACGATTAAGTACCTGCGAAATCTCCTGTGCAATATCTTGGAAAACTTTCTGCGAGTAATCCATTGCGTCTAATTTATTGATGGCAATAATGACGTGACTTACTCCCATTAACGCACAGATTGTTAAGTGTCTGAGCGTTTGTGTTCGCACGCCTTTAGTAGCATCGACTAAAACCAGCGCTATGTCGGCACGCGAAGCCGCAACTGCCATATTGCGGGTGTACTGCTCGTGACCTGGCGCATCAGAGATAATCAGGCGTTTACCGTTGAGTAAGTTCATTGATCTATAGGCAACATCAATCGTTATGCCTTGCTCACGCTCGGCCTCTAAGCCATCGGTCAATAGTGAAAAGTCAATCTCACCAGTTGCGATTGTGGATCCGCTCCGACGAATTTTCCTTGTTGCATCTACAGTGTCATGAGGAACGCTATCTGTCTGGACGAGCAATCTTCCGATAAGAGTGCTCTTTCCGTCATCGACACTTCCACATGTTAAAAGTCGGATTATAGATTCTGACATTAGAAGTAACCTTCAGACTTCTTTTTCTCCATCGAGTCTTCATTCTCTCCATCTATTAAGCGAGTTGCGCGCTCACTCAACTTAACGTGCAAGACCTCTTCAACAACCTCTGCAATGGTCTTAGCATTCGACTCAACAGCTGCCGTGAGGGGATAGCAGCCGAGTGTGCGAAAACGAACAGTTTTCAACTCAGGGGTTTCATTATTTAATAAAGGGAATCGTTCGTCATCAACCATAATTAATTGAGACCCTCGGGTCACAACTGGTCGAGGCTTTGCAAAGTACAGTGGATTCACTTCGATATTTTCTTGGTAGATATAGTTCCAAATATCGGCCTCAGTCCAGTCCGAAAGTGGGAAAACGCGCATTGACTGCCCAGCATTTAATCTCGTGTTGTACGTTCTCCATAATTCAGGGCGTTGATTTCTGGGATCCCAAGTATGACCAGTCTCTCTTACGCTAAAGACTCGCTCCTTTGCCCGGCTTTTCTCTTCATCGCGCCTTGATCCACCTATCGCAGCATCGAATGCATGGGCATCTAATGCTTCTCGCAGCGCCATAGTTTTCATAATTCGGGTGTACTCAGAGATTCCGGATGTGAAAGGGTTTACGCCGGCATCGATGCCATCTTGGTTTGAATGGACTATTAATTCGAGATTATTTTCTTTAACAACCGAATCTCTAAAGCTCAACATCTCTTTGAACTTCCACGTAGTATCAACGTGCAAAAGTGGGAATGGAATCGGTCCAGGGAAAAAGGCCTTCTTCGCAAGGTGCAGAAGAACGGATGAGTCTTTTCCAATGGAGTACATCATCACAGGCTTTCGAAACACTGCCGCACTTTCACGAAAAATCTCTATAGAGTCACTTTCTAGAGATTTAAGGATTGACGTGGCACTTTGCATTGGCTTATTTAACTATAAATTTTTCATTTACCCTTACTAAACCACCCTAATATGGCGTGAAGTGCAATTCCTATGACAATTCCCACGATTAAGTCGATGGCCACGGTCGCGATAGCAGTAACAATCAGTGCTGCAGCCTCAGCCTTTGTCGTTCTCAAAGACTCCATAATCGATACTGGGTTTAAAATCCGATAACTCGTACCCAGCAAAAGACCAGCGATTACTGCAGTTGGAATCGTACTGACAACAGGAGCTGCAATAAGGGCGATACCTAAGAGAATGACTGCATGAAAAATAGATGCACATCGACTCTTGGCATGCGATCTGACATTGACGCTTGTTCGAGCAATAGCACCGGTTGCTGGCATTCCACCAAATAGGGAGGCAGCAATCGTCGCTAAACCTTGCCCAAATAATTCACGGTTAGGTTCAAAATGTTTCGCTTGATGCGCCATGCCATCTGCAACACGGGCAGATAAGAGAGATTCAACGGCTGCTAAGAGCGCTATCCATAATGCAGGCACTAATAGCGAACCTAAATTTTCCATGATTGGTTGGTGGTATGTCCCAAGTGAACGAGGAATATTTCCGATTGTAGCAACGTCAATTGAAAGAATCTGTACAAGGATTGTTACTGCCACAAGTGCGACGAAACTTGCAGGAATATGCAGCTTCAACTTTAGGCGATGGGCCACATGAGGCCATGAAAACTTAATAACTAAAGTGGTCGCCACGACAAGCAGTGATGAAAAGTTGACCCCATTATCGAAGGCTTTTCTTATCGTGTTCAAAGCGACGATGTAACTTTTTTCACCCTCACCCTTTGCAATTCCAAGTGCTAGTGGGATTTGTTGCAAAGAAATAATGACTGCAATGCCGACGGTGAAGCCTTCAACGACAGTCCAGGGCACTCGATTAATGACTGCTCCTAATTTAAATATCGCCATGACTATCACCATGGCTCCTGCAATGAGACCAAGTGCTGGAATTGCAGATACCCCATATTTATTAATAACTGGAATCAAGATAACCGTCATTGCCCCCGTTGGCCCACTTACTTGATAACGGGAACCGCCAAAGAAAGCTGCAAGAACGCCCGCGATAATCGCCGTTGTTAAGCCAGCGGCAGCAGACATTCCAGAAGTAATCCCAAAACCAATTGCAAGAGGTAAGGCGACAATTGCAACAGTTAAGCCAGCGATGAGATCTGCGAAAAGATCTTTTCGGTTATAAGAAAACTCGCTTTTGTGGGGCCAAAAGGAGAAGAACATATGTGTATGTAAGCAGACTTATCCTCTCTTGTCAGTTACCGTTATCACTCTTATGGCAACTGATGTGCTTGCAACTGCAGTTCGAGCCCGCAATGGCATGTGGGCGATGTTTTTCTTCATGGGTGTTGTCTCAATGGCTTGGGTTGCACGCATCCCTGAGATAAGAGATTCCAACGGTCTCAATAATGGCCAGCTGGGTTTAATTCTGCTATCTAGCACCATCGGCGCAGTTATTGGGGCACAGCTGGCCGGCCGGCTCATCCATACCTTTGGTGCAAAACCTGTTATTACCGTAGCAATATTTATCATGCCAATAGGACTTGTTTTAATGGGTCTTTCAACTTCCCCGCTTACTTTAATTGCAGGTTTATTTGTAATGGGTCTTGGATATTCAAGCATGGATATTTCATGTAATACCCAGGCCGTTGTCATTGAAAAACTCATTGGAAAACGCGTGATGTCATCTTTTCATGCGCTGTGGTCAACGGGTGCTTTTACTACTACTGTTTTTGGTGGCGCAGTTGCAAAGCATATTTCTCCACGAGTAAATCTAATCGGAATCGCAGTTACATGTTTCTTTTTATTTATTCCTTCCATGATGGCGCTCTTGCCGCCCCACTTAGATGATCACAATGGGGGAGAAGAGGAAACGCAGGCCAAGATTGCGTTTTTCGGTAAAAATGTTTTGCCACTATGGGGAATGGGAATTGGATTATTGGGCGGCTTGATTGCCGAAGGGGCAGCAAGTGATTGGGGTGCAATTCTCTTGCGCGATGATATGGGTTTCGGTAAAGGGGTCAATGCATCTGCCTTTGCAGTATTTTCACTGGCAATGATAACGGCACGCTTTCTTGGAGACAGAGCCCTAGATCACTTTGGTCCCCGAAAGACAGTGCTTCTTGGGGGATATTTAGGTGGCCTGGGTCTAGGTCTTGGTATTGCAATTGGCGTCCCGCTTTCAAACTCACATCCTTTAGCTGCTCTATTGATTGTGAATGCAGGATTTGCATGTGCAGGTTTGGGAATTGGCCCAATGTTTCCTGCCTATATTTTGGCGGCCTCGCAAGTTCCAGGTATTGCATCATCGGTTGCGATTGCGCGCGTTGGAGTAATTGGATTGGCTGGATATTTCGTTGGACCATCCGTTACTGGTGCTTTAGCGCAGATTACTTCACTGCCGATTGCTATGACTTACCCGATTTTGATGTTACTTCTTGCGGGCTATCAATCCCATATCATTAAAAAATAGTGAGAATTAAAAATGCCCCGCAGAATAATCTGCGGGGCATTTCATTGTATTAATTAGAAGTTAAAGAAAGCACTTGTGATGCTTGGACCGAAATCAGCACCTGCGCCAACGAGTGCGAAGATGATGAGTGCAGCACCTGCAAGAGATAGATCCTTGAAGAATCCAATAGTTTCATTCTGCTTGGCTGTTGCATCGGTCTCTTTCCAGAATGCGTGCATCAAGACTGCTGCTGGAATTAGGAAGAGTGCAATCAGTAGCGCACCGAGATCTGCATAGACACCGAATGCAATGTATAGGCCGCCAACTAGAATCATGAGACCTGAAACGATCACGCTGAGCTTGGCTGCAGGGACCTTCTTGTATGTGGCATAGCCAGTCATTGCCTCAAGCTTGGTGAGGTGGCTAATTCCTGAGTTGATGAAGATCAGTGCAAAAAGCACGCGACCGATAACGAGTACTGCGTTCATGGAGCTCCTTTAATGGTTGTTTGACGTTAGGGAGCTATAGTAGTTGAAACTTCAACTATATATCTACCCGACACGCAGAACGGGCTTGCTATCTGTCAGTCCAAGGGTCTATTTTTCGAACATCTGTTCGAATATCCACAGAGCCAAGGAGCGTTACGTACTTATGTCAGTCCCACAGATTAACCCGGCCCACGATGTCATGATCGATGGCACAACCGCTCCCATCGAATTCACCTTTAAGGGCAGACGCTTTCGAATCCATGCAGTTTTATCGAGATGGTGCGAAGCGGGGGGTTGGTGGAACCGTATTAGTGATGGAAAGTTTCGTCCTGATGATCAGGCACGTGCTGTCTGGCGTGTTGAGGCAGCGCCAGTAGGGACGCTTGCAACCTTTGAACTCGAGCGCGATGAACTCAGTGGTCAGTGGATTATTAGAACGATATGAGTTTTATTCACCTCAATGTTGCTAGTGCGTACTCACTTAAATATGGAACAACGCAGCCAAGAGATCTCGTTGCGCGTGCAGCCGAGTTTGAAATGCCAGCGCTCGCCCTTACTGACCGCGATGGCTTAGCTGGCGCAGTTCGGTTTGCGCAGAGTTGTGTTGAGTTTGGTATTGCACCAATCATTGGAGTCAATCTTGCGATTGATCTGGGCGATACGAAAAACCGCATCACTTTGCTTGCACATAGTGATGGGGGATGGCGTGCGCTATGTAGGTTATTGACTTCTTTGGCTATGACCTCAGATAGTCGCAGCCCAATCCTCACTCTAGATTTTTTACAGCGCTTCAGCCACTACAGCTCAAATCTCTATGCATTACATGGTCCTGAATCTCCCGTCGGCAGATTGCTCATTGATAACCGTGTCGACTCAGCTTTTACTGTGTTTAATACAACCCGTGACCTATTTGCTGGTAATGCTATTGAGTGTGTTTCGCATTTAGTCGCAGGTAAAGGTCCGCGCTCTACATCGCACGCTGCAAAGTCATTAATTTTCGCACGTGATCACGACATCGATGCAGTGATCACAAACGCTGTACGTATGCGAGATCGCATCGACGGACCAGTTGCCGATGTTTTAGATTGTGCACGTCAATTAGTGCCATTGCATCCCCGGCATGTTGAGCGCCGAAATGCTGAAGGTTTTTTAAAATCTGATGATGAGATGATTGCACTTGCCGCTGAGATCGCTCGTGCAGCTGGCGAACGCACCCCACGTCAACTACTGGCAACAACTAGGGCCTGGGCAGAGCGCGCTTTGCTATCACCTGCACGTGATATCGGTCTTGGTGGCGCACACTTACCCGAGCCACATGTTGTTGGTGCAGAGTCGGCACATCAGATGCGCACGCTTTTGCGTACTCGCAGTGAAGCTGGAATCAACTGGCGCTATAGCGATAGTTCTATGATTAAAAAAGCACGCTCACGATTAGATGACGAACTCTCAACGGTTGCAACGTTAGGTTTTGAATCATATTTTTTAACCGTTGCCGATATCTGCGATATGGCGCGCACCGCTGGTATTCGTGTCGCTGCGCGTGGCAGTGGTGCAGGCTCTTTGATATGCCACTTACTGGGAATCTCAGGGGTCGAACCTATGGCGCATGGGTTATTGATGGAGCGTTTTTGCTCACCACTGCGCAGGGCTTTGCCTGATATCGATATCGATGTTGAATCGCATAGACGCCTTGAAATCTATGACATGGTTTTCAAGCGCTATGGCGATACCAATTGGAATACACCCAATAATCAATCGCGCTGTGCAACCGTTGCGATGGTTGATACGTATCGCGCTAGACATGCCATACGCGATGCCGGCGCAGCCCTTGGCCTGCCTGCAATGGAGATCGATCTATTAGCTAAATCAATGCCGCATGTTCGGGCACGCAATATATCTAGCGCTCTAGAAAACCTTCCCGAACTCCGATCTATGAATATATCTGCTCCTTTAACTGCCATGACTATCGCCCTTGCCGAACGCTTAGATGGATTACCAAGACATTTAGCAATGCATCCCTGTGCAATAGTTTTATCTGACGGTGGCTTATTAGATCGCACACCTTTAATCACTAGCGCTAGTCAATATCCCATGGTCGTCTTCGACAAAGATGATGTCGAAGCGATTGGTCTATTAAAACTCGATGTGCTGGGTGTGCGCATGCAGTCAGCAATTTCTTACGCCCTTACTGAAATCGAACGTGCACAGGATGTGAAAATCGACATCGATGCAGTGCCACTCAATGATGAAAAAACTTACGAGCTGATTCAATCAACGCGCACCCTTGGCATTTTTCAAGTCGAAAGCCCCGGACAGCGCGAACTAGTTGGCAAACTCGAACCTCAGACGTTTACAGATTTAATTATTGATATCTCCCTCTTTCGTCCGGGCCCTGTGAAAGGCGACATGATTACGCCATTTTTAAAGGCGCGTCATGGATGGAGTGCAGCACAGATTATTCACCCGGATCTCTACGAGATTTTGCGCGAGACTGAAGGAGTTGTTGTCTTCCATGAACAAGTGATTCAGATTATTGCAACGATGACTGGTGCATCTTTAGCAAGTGCCGATGAAAAGCGTCGCGCACTGGGGGATAAGAGCGGTCAACAAGAGGTCTGCGATTGGTTTTTTCCTGCCGCGACATCACGCGGATATGAGCTGCCAATCATCAATGAGATTTGGGATTTACTGCGCGCCTTTGCATCCTTTGGTTTTTGCAAAGCCCATGCTGCGGCCTTTGCGATGCCAACATATCAATCTGCCTGGCTTAAAACACATTACCCAGCCGCTTTTTTAGCTGGAGTCCTTACGCATGAGCCCGGGATGTATCCCAAACGTTTAATCGTTGATGAGGCACGCCAGATGTCAATTGAAATTGCGCCGCTAGATGTTAATGAATCAGATGCGGTTTACCGCGTGGAAGAAAAGGGTGGTGCGATTCGTATTGCTCTATCAACTATTGGAAAAATTAGCGAGGGTGAAATTGCATCGATTATTGCCGGCCGCCCCTACATCGATCTTGCCGATTTTGTACATCGCTCTGGTAGTAGTGCCCCGGTTACAGAAAGCATAATTCTTACGGGTGGCTTTGACCGTCTACATATCGATGTTAATCGCCGTGATCTCTTACTGCATCTATCTGACCTGCAACGATCACCAAATAAAACAATCTCTGGCGCACAGATGAATTTGGCTTTTGCACCACCAGTGTTAATAAGAAGTGGTCTACCCGATATGAATCCGGCCGAAAGCGTTTTCCACGAAGTAGAGCGTTTAGGAATTGATATGTCGCGACACTTGATTGAGTTTTATAGTGATTTTCTTAATGCGATAGGAGCCGTCCGCTCGTCACAGTTATTAGAGACACGTTCACGTTCTAATGTTCTTGTCGCGGGCATTAAAGTTGCGATGCAGACCCCACCAGTGCGTTCGGGCAAACGCGTTAT
This sequence comes from Actinomycetota bacterium, assembly GCA_009699165.1. Lineage (GTDB taxonomy): Bacteria > Actinomycetota > Actinomycetes > Nanopelagicales > Nanopelagicaceae > Planktophila. Next base: position 11,538 of record WLOR01000002.1, read on the forward strand.
CTTCTTAACCCTCGATGATGGCTATGGGTGTAGCGATTCGGCATTTTTTAGCGATGCACAAAACGACTATGCCAACACCCTATATTCATCATCCCTGCTGCTGGTTAGAGGGGTCACTCGCCGTACAGGCGCACGTGGGATTTCAATTAACGCAACAGCTGCATGGGATTTGCGCGCGGCATATGAAAATTGGCGAGCTAAAGAAAGTACGCTGGCAATATGACATCGGCATCAATCCTGCACGTAGACATGGATGCATTCTTTGCCTCTGTTGCAGAGCGCGACAACCCCGAACTCAAAGGTAAGGCCGTTGTTATCGGAATGGGCGTGCGAGGAGTTGTCTCAGCAGCTAATTACGAGGCGCGAAAATTTGGAATCCATGCAGCGATGCCCGTAGGACGTGCGCGCAGGTTGGCACCTCATGCAGTCTTTCTACCTGTTGATATGCCGCGCTATCAAGAGGTCTCATCACATGTCATGCACATCTTCGAGAGTTTTACTCCTTGGGTAGAGCCAATCTCACTCGATGAAGCGTTTTTAGATGTAAGCGGCGTTGAGCGTTTACTTGGTTCACCGCGCGAGATTGCAACGGCTATCCGCGCAAAAGTGGAGGCACAAGAGGGGATTACGTGTTCGGTTGGAATCGCGCCATCGAAGTTCATTGCAAAGCTTGCATCACAAAACTGCAAACCAAATGGAATGTTAGAGATAACTTCTGATCGGATTCTTACTTTCTTGCATCCATTGCCAATCCAAGCGATGTGGGGTGTAGGACCAAAAACCGCTCAAACATTGGAGCGTTTAGGGCTTCGCACTATTGAAGATATAGCTAAACTGCCACGACCAACACTAATCCGTGCATTGGGTGAAGCAAGCGGCTCATCGCTACATGAACTTGCATGGGGTCGCGACTATCGAGACGTGACACCACATGATGCAGAGAAAAGCATTAGTGCAGCAGAGACATTTGCTAAAGATTTAGATAGTCCCACAGAGATCCTTACGGAGTTTTTGCGTCTCACTGAGCGAGCATCGGCAAGATTGCGAGATAAAGATTTATTCACCAAAACAATCTCAATCAAAGTTCGCTTCGCAGATTTTTCAACTATTAATAGATCTAAAACAATTGCTCTGCCTATTAATGGAACTCACGAGATTTATGAAGTTGTTATAAACTTGTACAAAGCTCTCAATATTGATCGCGCACGATTGCGCTTAGTCGGAGTTTCATTAGAGGGCTTATGTAAGGCAGCTCCCGAGCAGTTAGTTTTAGGGGCTCGTGAAAGTGGATGGCGCCAGGCTGATGGGGCTATTGACCGAGCCAGAGCCCGATTCGGCGCAGGCAGCGTTCGTCCAGCACGCTTAATAAGACCCACAGATAGCGATGAATCAGAGGCCTAGGCGGTAAGTAGCACCACACGGCAAGTTGTTCTATTGTTTGCACATGCCTCTATCAGATCACGAGAAGCGCATGCTCCAGGAGATGGAAGCTGCACTATTAACTGATGACCCACGGCTATTTTCAGCGCTTTCGGGTGAGGCCAAACCAATCGGGCGCCGCCAGGTATTGATTGGCTTAGGACTTATTGTGGGTGGAATCGCCACTCTCTTTGCCGGACTCATTGCAAAGTCGACGCCGATTGGAGTCTTGGGCTTTTTAATCGCCCTGACTGGAGTCCTTGCGATTCTGACCTCTTTTGGTGGCCGGTCGGCAAAGAGTAAAGGCGCTCGCAGAGCTAATGGCCTGGGATCGCGCCTAGAGCAGCGCTGGGAAGAGCGTAAAAACCAGTAGTCATCCGGATTGCGCACACCTCAAGGCCTCCACAGTGGGGCCTTTTTTCATGTCAAAAAATGGGGAGGCAGGGGGGTTTATTAGGAGAATTGTGGGAAAAAGTGGTGCAAAAAGGGGGGAAATGGAGTAAAGTGGGGAAATAGCCGATTAGTGACTCGGCGAGCGAACCTGGGGAAGGGGGCGCAGAGAAATGTTTCTTGGCACCCACGAACCACGCCTTGATGACAAAGGCCGACTCATACTTCCTGCAAAGTTTCGTGACGAACTGGCATCAGGTCTTGTCATTACAAAAGGTCAAGAGCGCTGTCTCTATGTTTTTCCATCGAGTGAGTTTGAAGTAATTACACAGACGTTAAAACAAGCACCAGTTACTGCTAAATCGGCGCGAGATTACAGCCGCGTGATGTTTGCAGGAGCTCACGATGAGATTCCTGATCGTCAAGGTCGAATAACAATTCCACAAAGTCTTCGAACATATGCAGGACTTGAAAAAGATTGCGTAGTTATCGGTGCAAATACTCGAGTTGAAATTTGGGATTCAAACTCTTGGAACGAATATTTAACAGATCGCGAAAAGAGTTTTGCCGATGTTTCAGAGGAGGTCTTTCCAGGTCTGTTTTAACTAACTCTCTTCTGTGGCCACCGCCGACCCTTCGAAGGCAACGGCGCCCCTTCCCCGGCGCCGTTGCTCAATAGATCCGTCGGCCGGCGGTGACCAGAGGTGAGAGTTAAAAGCAAGTGCAAGGGCAACTACATAAAAGTTAGGGGGAGAGATGACAGTAGAAAGTTCGCACATATCTGTGATGCGAGATCGATGCGTAGAGCTCTTGACTCCTGCCATCGAATCAGCTGAGTTTCCAGTAATAGTTGATGCAACTCTTGGCTTAGGTGGCCATGCCGAAGCTCTTCTTTCAAAATTTCCAACATTGACCGTCATAGGTATCGATCGCGATTCACAAGCCTTATCTCTTGCGATTGCAAGACTTGCTCCATTTGCAGATCGAGTAAAGACTGCCCATGCAACTTTTGATTCAATTTCAGATGTTGTTACATCATTTGGTTATTCACATATTAATGGGGCACTTTTTGACTTAGGAGTTTCATCGCTTCAACTCGATAATACAAATCGTGGGTTTTCCTATTCACACGATGCCCCGCTTGATATGCGCATGGATCAGAGCCAAAGCCTGACGGCTGCAGAGATAGTAAATACGTATGAGCCAGGCCAACTGGTCAAAATCTTGCGAACATATGGCGAAGAAAAATTCGCAACCCGGGTCGTCGAATCAATAGTAAAAGCCAGAGCTAAAGCTCCATTGAACTCTACGACAGAGCTAGCAACATTAATTAAGAGTGCGATTCCTGCGGCTACACGACGTACCGGTGGGAATCCAGCAAAGCGAAGTTTTCAAGCACTTCGAATAGAAACTAATGACGAACTCGGTGCAATCACCCGTGCAATTCCCGCTGCACTCGAACTCTTACAGATAAGTGGTCGATTAGTTGTAATGTCATTTCAATCTCTCGAGGATCGAATAATTAAAGAGCTATTCATTGCGGCAACAACTTCAGGCACACCACGTGAACTGCCTTTTGAGCTTCCCGAATTTGCTGCAAAGTTTTCATTGCTTTTTAGAGGCAGTGAAACTGCGCAGGCGCAAGAGCTTGAGGAAAATTCACGCTCGGCCTCAGTTCGCTTGCGTGCTATTGAAAGAGTGGCCGCATAATGGCTATCGCATCATTAGCCCCGGCCTTTAATAGATCTAAGGAGATCCTTGCCGAAAAATCTGCTCGAGCTGGCTTTAAATTAGTTCCTGATATCTCTGAGGAGAAACAGGCAAATCGAAAGTTCATGGCAATTGTTGCATCGGTGTTGGGATTCATATTTCTTCTAACCTTGCTCTTTATAAATACCCTCTTAGCTCAAGATGCCTTCAAGCTCGCGCACTTAAAACTTGAAGCAAAGATTGTCAGCGATCAGCGAGAAGCAATTGCGCGACACATTGACCAAGTATCTTCACCGCAATCTCTTGCCCGCGCAGCATCGGCGCTAGGGATGAAGCCATCAGAGACTCCAATTTTTCTTGACTTGCAACAAGCCACATCGCCGCAAAGGAGCCTAGGCAATGGGTAATTTTGCATTGGCGCATAATCGAATTCGAATTCTTGTTTTGATGATCGCCGTTGCAATGTTGCTCTTTGGAGTTCGCCTTGTTCAAGTTCAAGCAGTTCAAGCCAGTGATTATCGTATGCGAGCAGTTAATGAGATGGAAAATACTCGTTCTTTACCTGCCCCGAGAGGTGCGATTACAGATATCAATGGAGTTGCATTTGCTCGAAGCGTAGTAGCAACAAGCATTGTTGTTGACCAGACTCAGATTACAAACCCATCAAAGGTGGCCCAGTTTGTCGCCCCAATTCTTGGATTGTCTGTTACTGAAGTTGCTGCAAGCATTACCGGAACAAAAAAGTGGAGCATGGTGTATCAAAATGCCAAGCCATCGTCTTGGCAGAGGCTCAGCGCAGCTCTTGCGACGTATAACGCTAAATTTCCAGGGATGAGTCCAGATCGCATCATCGGTTTTTATCCAGAGCGCGGATACATACGCGAATATCCATCGGGTTCTTTGATCGCATCTTTAGTCGGATTCGTTAACCATGACGGCAAAGGCGCAGCCGGACTTGAATCTAGTTTGAACTCTTCAATCGCTGGCATTGATGGCAAGTACTCATATGCCAATGGATATGGCGCAGAAATACCAGGCTCTCAGTCAGAGATTATTCCAGCGCAGACTGGAACTACAGTGCGATTAACCATCGACCGTGATATTCAGTGGGTGGCATCGCAAGCAATATCCGATGCAGTTAAATCATCAGGGGCTGTAAGCGGCACTGTAATTGTCATGGATCCTAAAACCGGTGCGATTTTAGCTCACGCAACCGCGCCTACTTTTGATCCAAATAACACATCAAAAGTCTCACTAGTAGCAATGAGAAACCCATCGGTTCAAGATATTTATGAGCCGGGATCAACTGGAAAAGTAATGACTATTGCAGCTGCAATTGAGGAGAAAAAGATAACTCCGGATTCAGTCTTTACGATTCCATACGCCCTCAAGCGATCAAACAAGGTTTTTCATGACCACGAAAAACATGCAACACAGCGACTTACAGCATCGGGAGTTCTGGCGGTTTCAAGTAACACCGGAGCCATCCAAATCGGCGAACTCTTATCCCATGAAACTTTATATAATTATCTCTCAAAGTTCGGTGTTGGAAGCAAGACGGGTTCGGGCCTTCCAGGTGAATCTCGCGGCAAATTGCCAAAAGTTGCAGATTGGTCAGGAACAACTGCACCAACCGTTGCATTTGGTCAAGGATATTCACTCACTGCGATGCAAGCCACAAGTATTTTTGCAACAATTGCAAATGATGGAGTGCGAGTTTCACCTACCGTCATTGCAGGAACTAGTGATGCCAGTGGAAATTACACTCCTTCGGCAGGTCGCACAAGCGAACGAGTTATTACCGCAGAGACCGCTCAAGCTATGCGTATCATGATGGAGAGTGTTGTTTCGGCCTCTGGCACTGCACCTACCGCAGCAATCGCTGGATACCGTGTTGCAGGGAAAACTGGAACGGCAATGCGTATTGATGACACATGTGGTTGCTATCGCGGTTACACCGCATCCTTTATTGGCTTTGCACCTGCCGATAAACCTGCTTATGTAATCAGCGTAACGATTCAAGATCCTAAGGGTATGCACTGGGGTGGCACTTTAGGTGGACCAGTATTTAAGAAGGTTATGTCATTTGTATTGCAAAGCCAACATATTGCACCAACTGGAACCACTGTAGTTCCTGTTGCGCTCAATGAAAGTGAGTTACTCAAGAAATTGAAGGCAAAGAAGGTGTCGGATGCAAAGAACGCTAACTAATTTTAAAAAGAGTTTGGCATCGGTCAGTACGATTATTAATGCGCAATGCTCAGAAAATATGGATGGAATTGAAATAACCGGTGTCGCAATCTCAAGCAGCGATGTAATCGAGGGTGATCTTTTTATTGCACTGCCTGGTGAAAAATTTCATGGCGCAAGTTTTGCTACACAAGCTATTTCAAATGGAGCGGTCGCAATCCTGACTGATGAAGCCGGCGCAAAGATGGTTACTGGAGTGCCAGTTCTTGTATCTAACTCGCCCAGACGGGCAGCTGGAGTAATCAGTGCCTGGTTTTACTCTGAGCCGATGCGTGATCTATATAGTGTTGGTGTAACTGGTACTAATGGAAAAACTACAGTTACAACTCTATTGCACCAGATTATGCAGGCAGCCGGACGTGAGAGTGGACTAATCGGAACCGTAGAGGTACGAATCGGAAGCGAAATCCTTGCAAGCAAGCGAACAACTCCAGAAAGCGCGGATTTGCAAACTCTTTCAGCCCTCATGCGCGAACGACATATGCGCAACCTTGTAATGGAGGTTTCGAGTCACGCAATTACTCTAGAGCGAATACGAGGAAGTCATTTTGCAGTTGTTGGTTTTACAAATCTTTCGCAAGATCACTTGGATTTTCACAAGTCTATGGAGGATTATTTCCTTGCAAAGGCGAGTTTATTTACATATGAGTATGCCGATTTAGCTGTGATAAATATAGATGACGAGCATGGTGCGCGGTTAGCCGCAACCACAGAGTTGCCCGTGATGACTTTGTCGCGAAGTAATAAAGATGCCACATGGCACTATGCATCCATAACGCGAGACTACCTCGGCGCATCAATTGCGATCCGCGGAAGCGGTGGAGTTTTGATAGAAGCCAAGACCTCTTTGCATGGTGGTTTTAACTACGATAATCTATTAATGGCTGTAGCTATAGCAACAGAAAGTGGAATCGATCCTATTGATATAGCATCCATAGTTCCGCATCTGACAGGTGCTGTTGGTCGCTTAGAAGCAGTTCGACTTGGTCAAAACTTCACTGCGCTGGTGGATTATGCTCATTCTCCAGATGCAGTTACGAGGGTCTTGGAGACTGCCCACGAGATTTCTGATGCACGCGTGATAGCTGTTTTGGGGTGTGGTGGTGATAGAGATGTAACAAAGAGAGCTTTGATGGGATCAGCGCTGCATGAAGGTGCTGATATTGCGATCTTTACAAGTGATAATCCAAGAAGTGAAAAGCCTGAAGATATTCTGGTTCAAATGCTCCTAGATATTGAGATTGAGACACCAAACCAAGTAATTATCGATCGCGCAGTTGCAATTCAAACTGCCGTGAATCATGCCGAAGCAGGGGATGTAGTAATCATTCTCGGCAAAGGCCATGAAAAAGGGCAGGAGATTGCAGGTGTCATACATCCCTTTGATGATCGAATCGAACTGGCTCGTGCGATAGAAGATAAGAAATGTTTACCTTAACTGCTGGTGAAATCGCACTTCTAGTTGGGGGTGATCTACGATGCGATCCCGACTTGTTGGTCTACAAAGCACCTGTTTTTGACTCACGATTAGCAACACCAGGCAGTTTCTTTCTTGCCCTCCGTGGAGAAAATAGTGATGGTCACGATTTTGTTGCGGATGCCTATCGCTTGGGATCCGTATTCTCACTTACCAATCATCCGATAGATGGTCCGTGCATTGTTGTCAAAGATGTTCTAGCTGCTCTTTGCGTGATTGCTACTTTTGTGAGGGCTCGATTAAAGAGTTTAGCCGTCGTTGCAATTACGGGGTCACAAGGAAAGACAAGCACTAAAGATCTTTTAGAGCATCTGTTATCTACTGTCGGTCCTACGGTTGCTCCAGTAGGTTCGTTTAACAATGACTTGGGATTACCTTTAACCCTTCTTGAATGTGATGAGCGAACTCGTTTTTGCATTCTTGAGATGGGTGCACGACATAGAGGTGACATCACGCGTTTATGTGAAATTGCAAAGCCAGATATAGGTGTGGTGCTGACTGTAGGTACTGCCCATATTGGAGAATTCGGATCCCAGTTAGCAATTGCAGAGACTAAAGCCGAACTCGTTCGCGCATTGGGCGAATCCGGAACTGCAATATTAGGAACGTATGATGAATTCACGCCGGCCATGGCAGAACTACACACCGGACGGGTACTCACATTCGGAGATAGTTCAAACGTTGATGTCAGAGCAGCGGATATTGAAATTCGAGAAGGACGACCTCACTTTGATTTAGTAACTAGTGCTGGGCGTGATGCAGTCGGAATGCGGTTAATTGGTGCACACCAAGTTGCAAACGCTTTAGCTGTCGCTGCCGTGGGTACCGCCTTATCACTTCCTATCGAGTTAATTGCAAGTTCACTCTCTACGGCCGAGATATCAAGTAAGTGGCGGATGGAGCTCATCGAACTCGAGGGCTTACTCTTAATTAACGATGCATATAACGCGAATCCGGCTTCTATGGCGGCTGCTTTACGGACTCTTATCCTTTTTGCGCAAGAGCGTGGAGGTCAATCTTGGGCATTTATAGGAAAAATGCATGAACTCGGCGAGTCAGAGGGACAGGCAAGCGCTGATATTGGCACCCTTGCATCTGAGATTGGCATAGATCACTTAGTCGTTATCAATGCGCCTGAATATGGATCAGGATTTGGCCCCATGCAGGTCCATCACGTTGAAACAATGGGGGATGCTAGTGAATTCGTTAAGTACTTTGCAGATGGAGATGTTGTCTTGGTGAAGGCCTCGAGAGCTGAGAGATTTGAGAATTTGGCAGATGAGATTCAAAGCCGTTGGATGAGTCGAGAGGAGAGTGAGAAGTGAGACAGATACTTATAGCTGCAGCCGTATCACTTTTATTCTCACTTTTCGGAACCCGAGGCCTTATTAAAATTCTTGCTAAGCGAGGATATGGCCAGATAATTCGCGACGATGGCCCAAGTAGTCATCACACTAAACGTGGAACACCAACCATGGGTGGAATAATTCTCATTTGTGCAGCACTTGTTGGATACTTAACTGCACATATTCTGACAAAGAATCCACTTACGGTTTCAGCGGCTTTGGTTCTTGGACTTGTCATCGCGCTAGGTTTATTGGGTTTTGCAGATGACTTCTTAAAGGTTTCTCGCCAAAAATCATTAGGGTTAACTGGAAAACAAAAACTGATCGGGCAGGCCCTTATAGCTTCTGTCTTTGGGGTACTTGGAGTCAGATTTGCAGATTCAGATTCGCTAACGCCAATCTCTTACTATCTATCTGGAGTTCGAGAGACGGTTATCTATCTTGGGCCTTTTCTCGCAATTGTTTGGGTCATACTCATGGTGATGTCGGCAAGCAATGGAGTTAATCTCACCGATGGATTAGATGGCCTTGCGACGGGCGCATCTGTCATGACATTTCTTGCTTTTATTTTGATTGGTGTCTGGGAGTTTGGACAGGGTTGCGCAGTCAATGCAGGCATTGGCTGTTATCAGGTGCGTGATCCCTTAGATCTAGCCGTTCTCGCTGCCGCATTTGCAGGATCTACAACTGGATTCCTCTGGTGGAATGCATCACCAGCGAAGATTTTTATGGGCGATACAGGCTCACTTGCACTTGGCGGCGCACTAGCTGGTTTAGCCGCAACTCTTCGTGTCGAACTACTGTTAATTCCATTGGGTGGGCTCTTCGTTATTATCACTATGTCAGTTGTGATTCAGACTCTGTATTTTAAAATAAGTGGAGGCAAGCGTGTCTTTAAAATGGCGCCTCTCCAACACCACTTTGAGTTATTGGGTTGGGGAGAAGTAACGATAGTGATTCGCTTTTGGATCATTGCTGGCCTGTCCGTAGCATTAGGGCTAGGACTTTTTTATGCGCAGTGGGTAGTTAAGTAACGTATATGTCTTTATTATTTAAGGGTCAAGATGTTTTAATCGCAGGCGCAGGTGTTACTGGTATTTCTATCGCGAAAGCACTCACTACCCGAGGTGCTCATGTAGTTATCGTTGATGAAAATCCGGATTTAAATATCGATTTTGAACTCTTAAAACCTGATGCGGTAGAGATTGAAAAGTATTCCAAAATTGTTGTATCTCCAGGCTGGAATGAGAGCCATCCATTTATTGTCAAGGCAGTGGCTGCGGGGCTTGAGATTTGGAATGAGATTGATATCGCGTGGTCGATCGCCAAAGAGATTGCTCCGAGTCAAAAATGGCTTGCACTTACCGGAACTAATGGGAAGACAACTACGGTCGAAATGACTGCTGCTATCTTTCAAAGAGCGGGCTTCAAAGCAACTGCCTGCGGCAACGTTGGTGACACCGTTATTGATGCGGTCACACACAAAGATTCCTTTGATTACCTCATACTTGAACTTTCATCTTTTCAACTTCACTGGATGCGCAAACCAAGTTTTGTTGGTGTAGCAATCCTAAACATCGCACATGATCATTTAGATTGGCATGGAAGTTTCGAGAACTACTGCGCAGCAAAACTTTCAATTTTGGATAGGGCAGATATTGCGATTTTAAACGCTGATGACGCTCACGTTGTCTTGAAGAGTAGCTCGTGGCGTGGAGAAAAGGTTTTCTTCTCACTCGATACACCGGCACCGGGAGAGTTGGGTGTCGTTGAGAACCTCTTGATTGATAGGGCCTTTGTCGCAGATCCACAAGAAGCCTCAATGATCGCTGAAATTACCGATATTCAACCAACCCTTCCCCACAGTATTTCAAATGCTTTAGCTGCTGCTGGACTGGCCAAGTCGGTCGGTATTTCAAATGAAGAGATTCGAAGCGCATTGATTGATTTTCATCCAGGACGCCACCGCATTGAAACTGTTCTTACAGCAGATGGCATCACATGGGTTGATGATTCAAAGGCGACTAATCCTCATGCCGCAAAGGCCTCATTAATGTCACATCTGTCAGTTATTTGGATAGCCGGTGGCCTAGCAAAGGGGGCTGATATGAACTCACTGATCGAGCGTACACACGGTCGTATTAAGGCAGCGATATTAATTGGCAAAGATCGTGCTCTTATAGAAGCTGCATTCATAAAATTCGCACCAGAAATTCCAATAGTAAAAATCGATTCAGATGTGACCAAGGGCGATATATCAAATGACTTGATGGAAAAAGTGGTAACTGCTGCAAAGAGTTTTGCTGCAGATGGAGATACGGTACTTATGGCTCCTGCATGCGCGTCAATGGATCAGTTTATTTCATATGCCGACCGCGGAGATAGATTCTCGGCCGCTGTTAAGAAGCTAGTGGCTCATGAAGGCTAATAAATCCTCGAACTTTTTCACGAAGCCAGTCAATCTCTACTACATGCTCATAGGAAGTACTTTGTGTCTGAGCATTCTTGGTGTAATTATGGTTTTCTCTGCCTCATCGATTCATTCGCTAGAGACTAAAGGTTCAACGTATGCAGTTGCGTTGCGACAAGTGTTTTTTCTACTATTTGCAATTCCAATGGCGTGGGTATTTTCTAGGCTTTCTCTTGCTCACTGGAGAAAGATTTCCCGATTTGGTGCAGTTATTTCTCTTGGATTGCTAACACTTGTCCAGCTGATAGGTAATAGCGTTAATGGCAACCGTAACTGGATTGGCATTGGTTTCTTGGATGTTCAACCAAGTGAGATAGCTAAATTCCTACTGATTCTGTGGGCTGGCTTTATGCTTGCACAACGTGAGCACAATGGGATTATCGAATCAAATGTGATAGTTCTGATTGCGCCAATATTTATTCTCTGTATTGTTTTGGTTTTGAGGGGTAAAGACTTAGGCACTGCATCTGTTTTCGCCTTCATACTCGCTGGCTTACTCTGGGTCTCTGGCGTTCGCTTGAGCGTGTTCACGGGATTATTATCTGTAGGCTTTTTGGGGATTGCAGCACTAGTTATTACCGCTCCATATCGGTTGAATCGCTTTTCAGTGTTGCTAAATCCATTTGCCGATGGACGCTACAAAAGCACGGGATGGCAACCCGCACATAGTTTGCTGGGACTTGCCAGTGGAGGTTTCTTCGGAGTCGGACTTGGCGCAAGCCGTCAAAAATGGGGAAACTTACCTGAGGCCCATACAGATTTCATCTTTTCAGTTATTGGCGAAGAGTTAGGCTTATTAGGAACGCTCGCTACGCTTGCCCTGCTCTCAATATTACTTTTTTCAATCTTTAGAATCGCATTACGCGCTAAAGAGCCGATGGTTCGTTTTGTGAGCGCCGGAATTGGATGCTGGATTGCAATACAGACGATTCTAAATATCGGTTCTGCAGTGAGTGTATTGCCGGTAGTTGGAGTTACTCTGCCGTTGGTTTCATATGGCGGCTCTGCTTTAATTGCAACTTACATGGGCATTGGATTTGTAGTAGGCGCGGCAAGACGCGATCCTAAGATTTATAACGAGTTAAAGAAGAGTGATTACGCATGGCTACGATAGTTTTTGCAGGCGGTGGGACGGCAGGACACATTGAGCCCGCACTCGCTGTTGCTCGAGAATGGATAAAATCACATCCAGAGGACAGGGTTTTATTCTTGGGTGTCAAGGGTGGGCTCGAAGATAAACTCATTCCTGCTGCTGGATTTTCTCTGGCCTATATTCCAAGAGTGAGTATTTCTAGAAGACCATCGTTATCGTGGCTTCGGATTCCATCTAGTTTAATCTCTGCAGTTCGTGCATCGATGTTGACTTTAAAAGAGAGCGATCTCCTTATCGGTTTTGGGGGATATGTCAGTGCGCCGGCATACCTAGCGGCAAAAATACTCAGAGTTCCGACTGTGATTCATGAAGCTAACGCCAAGCCTGGATGGGCAAACCGCTTGGGGGCGATGGTGACCCCATATTTAGCTGTCGCAAGCCCCGTCGACATTGGTAAGTTTTCACAAGCACTTTTAACTGGCCTACCTTTGCGCTCGGATGTCGCGCAGGCATACACAAAGGCGCACATGGATTTTAAAACTGCACGCAACGAAGCAAAAGTGCGGTTAGGTTTTAATCAGAGCGCACCGTTAATTTTTGTCATGGGCGGATCTCAGGGTTCGGTGGCAATTAATGCAGCACTTGAAGGTGCTTTGGACTCACTTCTGACTAAAGGGTATTCAATACTTCATTCGGTTGGACGCAGCAACGTGCTGCCACCAACACAGGATTCATATCACCCCGTTGCTTATTTAGATGCCATGGCCGATGCATACTTAGCAAGTGATTTGATTATTGCTCGAAGTGGCGCGGTGACGTGTAGCGAATTTAGGGCATTAGGGCGGTACGCTCTTTTTGTGCCACTCCCAATAGGCAATGGCGAACAGTTCCACAATGCAAAAGAGCTGGTGAGCCAGAATCGAGCGCAAATTCTCGAGCAATCACAGTTGAGTTCAAAATATCTCATTTCGCATATTGAGGATTTGCTCGCCCAATCTGCGAAGGCGCCCGTTGATGGTTCGGGAATCGATTTAGAGGCGGCTTCAAAGATTGTTGCACTAGGTGAGTTCGCGATATCAAAATGATGAAACCAACGTTGAACTCTCTGAGCGGCAAACGCCTGCACTTTATAGGTATTGGTGGAGCCGGCATGAGTGGCTTGGCACGCATTGCCTTATCGCATTCAATTATCGTTACTGGTTCGGATGCAAAAGACTCTTCAGTGCTCAGGGCTCTTATCGCTTTGGGAGCAAAGATTTCGACTACACACTCTGCAGAGAATGTAGATGGCGCAGACTATGTTGTCTATTCAAATGCAATCTCTGCAAATAATTCGGAGATCTTGAGAGCTCATGAACTAGGAATTAACGTATTAACGCGAGCACGCGCACTTGCAATATTGATGTCGGATTCTAAGAGTATTGCAGTAGCCGGTACCCACGGAAAAACCACTACCTCCTCAATGATGGCAGTAGCGCTTCAGAGCTGTGGCGCAGATCCATCATTTGCAATCGGTGGAACCATTACTGCATCAGGTTCAAATGCTCATCGTGGGACCGGTGAAATTTTCGTAGCAGAGGCTGATGAATCTGATGGCTCGTTCTTGGAGTATCACCCATTTGCTGCGATCATCACAAATATTGAACATGATCATGTTGACTTCTTTTCTACCCCCGAATCTGTCAAAAAAGCATTCAAGGATTTTGCAGAAACAATAAATCGCGAAGGATTCTTGACGTATTGCGCAGATGATCCAGGCGCCGCTGAATTAATTTCACAGTTAGAGCAGCCTTCATTTATCTCTTATGGGGTACAGGAGGGTTGCGATTTACGTCTAGATTCGATTGAACTTTTGGCAATGGGCTCACGGGCTCGAGCGATTTGGCGTGGAAAGAGTATTGGTTTTATTGAATTGGAAGTACCAGGCCAGCACAATTTGTTAAATGCCGCTGCAGTCCTTGCGACTGGATTACAACTTGGATTTAACGCGGCAGATTTGATTCAGGGACTTGCGGTTTTTCGCGGAACTGGACGTCGATTTGAAATTAAAGGTACGGTCCATGGAGTTCGAGTAATCGATGATTACGGGCATCACCCAACCGAGATTGATGTAACCCTTCAAGCCGCTCGACGATTTGCTGGGGATGGCCGCTTAATTGTTGTCTTTCAACCGCACAGGTATTCTCGCACTATTGCATTTGCAGATGGTTTTGCCCGCTCACTCTCTCTTGCAGATCGTGCAATTGTTTTGGAGATATATCCTGCAAGTGAAAAACCAATTCCCGGAGTGACTTCACAACTAATCACCGATTTAATGGCCAAAGGCGAATACATTCCAAATTTTATCGAGGTAACCGATAGCGTCATTGATTCAGCCGAACCCGGTGATGTCATCATCACTCTTGGCGCTGGTGATGTGAGTTCCCTAGCACCTATCATCGTTGATGGCCTGATTCGACGATTTGGTTAAATGAGAAAGCGCAGAGTTTATGTTTTTGCTGCAGTTGCTATTTTCGCTGCAGCCGCATATGTCTTAGGTTGGTCTACCTTATTTACTGTCAGTGCCGTTGAGTTTAAAGGCACTGACACTGAACTCAGAGCGCTAGTTGTGCCAGGAGAAAAACTAGCTCGCATTGAACCTCGAACTGTTATTGCACAGTATAAAAAGTTAGAGTGGGTAAAAAACGTTGAAGTCTCCCGGAACTGGATAAACGGAAAAGTCACCATCACGGTTAAGAAAAGAGTTCCGATTGCTATCTTCAAAGATCGCGCAATTGATGATGAAGGTATCTCCTTTCCTATTCCAGATCATGGCACTAGTGGACTTCCAGTTATTCAAGGGCCAAATCTGAGTTCAGCTCTGGCAGCGTCAAAGTTTTTTACTTCACTACCCATTGAGATATCCCAGATTGTGGATGTAGTGAAAATTCGGCGAGGAGATGTATACGTCCTTGAAATCAAGTGGGGTGAGAAATCTCTAGAAGTTTTATGGGGGCAAAGCAAAGACAATGCCCTAAAAGCTAATGTTTATAAGGCTTTAACGCTTCGCGCGGAAAACTCAGATATTCGTCGCATCGATTTAACAGCTCCGCATGCTCCAATTGTGAAGTAATAATTTCGACACGTAGAAAATAATTCGAGTCGGTGTTTGCTTAAGATGCTCGCGCACTTTACTTTCACCTTATCGAAAAGCATTGAATAATAAGGCTCAAGTTGAGGTTTATGGTTCACAAGGGGGATTAACGTGGCTTCACCGCAGAATTATTTAGCAGTCATCAAAGTAGTAGGAATTGGTGGCGGTGGAGTAAATGCAATTAATCGAATGATCGATGTCGGACTAAAAGGCGTCGAGTTCATAGCTATCAATACAGATGCACAACATCTATTAATGAGTGATGCAGATGTTAAGTTAGATATTGGTCGCAAGACAACACGTGGCTTGGGTGCAGGTATGGATCCTGAAAAAGGCCGAGCTGCTGCACTTGATCACAGTGATGATATTGAAGAGATTCTTCGCGGTGCCGACATGGTCTTCGTGACTGCCGGTGAAGGTGGCGGTACAGGAACAGGTGCTGCACCAGTCGTTGCAAAGATTGCACGCGATCTTGGTGCCTTGACAATCGGAGTTGTAACTCGACCATTTTCTTTTGAGGCAAAGCTGCGATCAGTTCAAGCAGATGTAGGAATCGAAGCGTTACGCACCGAAGTGGATACATTAATTGTTATTCCAAATGATCGACTTCTTGCGATTTCAGATCGCACAATAACCTTAGCCGATGCATTCAAGAGTGCAGATCAAGTTCTGTTATCGGGTGTTCAAGGAATCACAGAGATAATTACTCAACCTGGACTTATTAACCTTGACTTCGCTGATGTGCAAGCAGTTATGTCGGGTGCTGGGTCGGCTCTGATGGGAATTGGTTCAGCGCGCGGAGAAAATCGCGCATTGCGTGCGGCAGAGCTTGCGATATCTTCACCACTATTAGAGGCATCTATAGATGGCGCCATGGGAGTGCTACTTTCGATTTCAGGTGGATCTGATTTAGGCCTCTTTGAGGTCAATGAAGCATGTGAGCTTGTGCAGGCAGCGGTTCACCCAAATGCTAAGTTCATCTTTGGAACAACCATCGATGACGCACTCGGTGATGAGGTACGTATTACAGTCGTAGCAGCAGGCTTTGAAGGTGGAGAGCCAAAGAGAGTTTCGACTCCGATAATTGATGCTGCAACACTCAATGGCCAAGCAGATCCAATCGCAGCAAATGACCCACTTGCAGTTGCCCTTGAGATTGATTCGGAGCCAACACCTCGTCGTCGCGTGACATTTGAAGAGATGGTTTCTGAAGATGAACATGAAGTCGATGTTCCTGACTTCATGAAGTAATCTCTTGTGCCTTCGATCTTTACTGATCGGCGCGAAGCGCTCAGCGATGCGCCGTATGACTCCTTTAATTTAGCGCTTCATGTTGGAGATGATCCGAAGGTAGTTGGTAAAAATCGCCAAACGCTCTCACTGCAAAGTGGGCCTGTGCAGTTTATGAACCAAGTTCACGGTAATTCTTTTGCAGTTATTGATTCGGTTACATCGGTAGAGCCAACGTGTGATGCATTAATTACCACAACTCCGGGTGTTGCACTCGCAGTTCTAGTCGCTGATTGCATCCCCTTATTGCTCTCCTCTAAGACCGTTGTCGCCGCGGTGCATGTTGGTCGCAAAGGTTTAGATAATTTCATTGCTCTCAAAGTGATAGAAGAGATGCGTCGATTAGGATCGGGGGCTATTCACGC
>WLOR01000020.1 GCA_009699165.1 Actinomycetota bacterium
CTTACCAACACGTGTAATGGTGACTTCTCGAATATCTTGACCTCTATCGATTGAAATCTCTAGGCGATCATCATTTAGTCGAGCAGACTCCGCACCGCCCCATTCGACAACTGTCACTGAGTTTTCAGTATCTAGATCTAAGTCATCGACATAGAGATTGGGATTATCAGTATCTAAAAGACGATAAGCATCGACATGAATCAGTGGCAGTGCCGCTTTATGGACGCGAGAGATAACAAAGGTAGGCGAAGTGACATCAAAGATTCCTAGCCCCTGGCCGATTCCTTGAGACAGAACTGTTTTGCCAGCACCAAGTGGGCCATTTATGAGAATTAAATCGCCGGGCTTTAGGTGTCTGGATATGGCTTGGCCTAGAGCAAGCATCTCTTCTGGACTGGCGATGGAAATCATGAGAGGTAAAGCCTAAAGCCAAACGGGGGCTTTGGTTTCCCAAAGCCCCCGTTTGTACCGCTTGTGTTAATTACTGCTCGTTGTAGTACTTAAGCAGTGGTGCGCGATAAAGCGCATCGATAGAGAGGTTGCCCGCTCTACGGACTGCAGCCTTAATAATTCCAGCTGCTGGTAGTTTTCCACTTTCTCCTGCAGAGACCAAGGTCTTTGCAACAAGCACAAGCTGTGCTGAAGTGAAGTTACAGTGGTTTGTTCCCTGAGCTGCTGGAGTTGAAGTGATAGGTGATCCAGCTGCTGTGAACTTTGTCCAGTTAGAAGGGGTTGTGTTCCAGATCATCAGCAGTTTCTTTGCTGGTGCTGTGTACATCTTGGTTAACTTGTAATCTGCAAAGGCGGCCAATTTTTCATCGGCAGCTTGAATTGCATATGCATCGACTACGCGTTGAGATGCACCGGCTGGAGTAATTGGATCTGCAACTCCAGTCATCAAAATAGTTGGCACATTGATAACGCCAGAGTTACTGTGAAGTGCATTCATCTTGGCGATTGCATCAGCGTTTCCAACTGCACGAGGTGCACCTGGATTTGCTGCTGAAAGCGCACCAAGCATTGCACTGATTGCAGTGTTACCTGAAAGCGCTGCGTTGTAAATGACTCGCTCACTATCGATACGGGCTGAGTAGTTAGTCTTTGTGTTATCAAAGATTGCTCCGCCTGCCTGAAGCTCTACATCCTGAGTCGCAAGAATTGCGAGAGCTGCAGCGTTAGTTCCATTTTCAAGGATTGCTAATGCTGGGCTAACTGCTAATGGGAATGAGAGCTTGAGTGCACCGTCTGGACCATTGACTGAGTCAAAGTGGGCAGACTGTGTTGGCAAGCCAGCAAGGAGGCCTAGAAGTAAGAGCGCACTGCGAGGAGGAATTCCTCCTGCAGCTAACGCTTTACCTGTAGCACTAGATGTATCAGGCCAAGCATTAGTAGTGAGCGATGCCTGTAGCTTGCCCATAACAGTGAAGACCTTGATTAAATCACCGTAAGCTTCAGCGTTTCCAGCATCACCGGCAGAGTAATTACCACCCTTAATTGAGGGATCAAAGAGGGTCTTAATTCCCCACAAGAAATCTCCAGCCATTGTTAGCTCTGCTGGAACATTATCTGCCAAACACATAGGTGCAACAGCTGAAACTAAATCTGGATACTTCTCAGCTAGACCTTGTGTAATTACGCCTCCAAGAGACTCGCCCCAAGCAACAACCTTTGAGGTCGTAGGGAACTTGTCCTTGAAAACTCCAATGAGTTCGACGTTTGTCTTGATCGCTGAATCTGGGTTCCACCCTTGACGGGCAAAGCCAGAACCAACAATTGCTACACCTTGGCTAAAGAAGTATTTAGCAACTTCGGAGTTTCCTCCAGGAACTGGCTCTGGTGTATTTGTGATTTTGTATCCACCAATAAGTGGGATACCCGCTGGAATATCGATGTTATAGCGATATCCATGAGAGTACAGAGCAACCATTCCATTGAAGTTTGCTGGGACCATCATTACGTATGGCGCACCATCTGATGTGACGCCACCGCAAGTTTGAACTGGACTCTTGCCATCGCATGCAGGAGCAGCGTTAGCTGCAACTGGAATCGAGACGAGAACTCCTGTGATTAACGCAGTCGCTGAAATAATTCCAACAAAGCGTTTCTTAGTAAATGAGAGTTTCATTAGTTAGGTAATCCCTTCGCTGGCATTGCTGGGCGCTTGTACGTTGACTTAACGACTGCTCCAGTTCCTGAATCAGTTGTATAAACCGTGTAAACACCACCTGCAGGCTTGAGATCTCCCGTTGGTGAGTACTTACCAAACCAGTAGCCGTTGTATCCAATGTGGCTAGTTGTTGAGTAGTTCAGTGGGACTAAAGCTGCGCTTGCAAATGTTGAACCTGACTTTTCAATTGCTGCAATCAGCGATTTACGAGTTGGGTTCTTGCCAGCGGCTTGAATGGCTTGAGCAGTTAAGAATGCACTGTTCATTCCAATCATGACGTTGTTATCAAATGTCTGAGTTGGATTAGCCTTCAAGTAAATATCCTGGAAGAGCTTTACATACTCATCATTAGTATCAGTTGTTGCTGGTGCAAATGAAGCTCCAACAGCGTTATAAAGGACTCCAGCAGGAACGCCGGCTGCCTTAATAGTTGTTGCATCTCCACCGACTGAACCAAGAATCCACTGAGGTGCATACTTCATCACTGCAGCAGTTCCGAGAGCAGCTGCAGTTGCACTTGATACTCCGAAGAGGATCACAACTTCTGCGCCACCTGCTTGTAACTTCTGAATCCAGCCTGCAGCAGTAGTTCCGCTCTGTGAACCAGATGCGTAAGGAACCTTTACTGCGAAGTTGACGCCAGCCTGCTTAAAACCAGCAAGTGCATCATCGCCGAAGTCATCATCTTGGTAGATCAGACCGAGTTTTTTGCCATCAAAGTTATCTTTGATGTACTCAGACATAATCTTGGCTTCCATGATGTATGAAGGAAGAACTGAGAATGTAGTTGGATACTTCTTCTTATCTGCAAAACCGCTGAATCCTGTGTTAACGAATAGAACAGGAATTCCACGACGGCCCGGGTTAACGACTGAAGCAACTGCCTTATTGTTTGCAGTACCGAGAGGTGCAAGAAGTGCCATCACCTTGTCTTTAAGAATTAACTCATTAGTCTTTGCTACTGCTTTGGTAGGGACATATTCATCATCTTTAGCAATCAACGTGAGTTTGCGACCATTGATTCCACCATTTGCATTGACGTAATCAAAATACGCCTTTACTGCTGCCGGAATCTTGTTATAGCCCGGTGATGCCGAACCTGTCATTGGCAAGGTCATACCGAGTTTAATTTCGGTTGAACTTACTCCAACTTCAGCCGCTTGTGCTGGGACTGCTGTTACAGCCAAGCTCGCTACGGCAAGTACCGCTGAAACTGTAATCAGTTTCCTGCGATTCATTGCTTTCATATATTTCCTTCCATCGAGGGTTTGGGTAGAGATTTAATTCTTTTTCTGTACTAACTTCTTAGCTTTTCGAGAGCGATGTTGCTCAACTGGTCCATGTGGAACAAATAGCACCGTAATGATCAACAGCGTGCTCACCATTAAGCCCGGTAAGTTCGTAGTGATTCTCTCCGAGGCTCCGATGCGATTGGCTATCACATCGGCAATTTCAGGGATTGCCACTAGCGTCACTGCCCCAATCATGACGCCTGAGAGGGTAGTTACGCCAGATAGAACTGCCCCCGTAAGTAAGGAAAATGAGAGGGCCAACGGGAAGGCGCTAGGAGAAACCGTGCCAATAGTCATAGAAAGAAGCGCCCCAGCCAGTCCAGCCACGCCCGCGCTGATAGTAAAGGCCAAGATCTTGCTGCGGCCTGTATTGATGCCCGCTAGCTGGGCGGCTACCTCATTGCTTCGTCCAGCCCGCCAATTTCGACCATACCGTGAGCCGAGGATGTTGCTAAGTAGCCACATCGAAATTAGTGCGGCAAGAGAGCTAATCCAGAAAAACCATTTGTACTGTGTGAACTCTTCTCCAAGGCTCAACGGAGGAAATCCGACATCAAAAATTAAACCTTGCTCTCCTCCCAAAATTGGAAATTGATTTGCGAGGGAGGGAAGTCCAATCGCCAAAGCAAGAGTTACGCCTGCTAAATATGGACCTGTCAATCTAGCTGCAGCTGCTCCAAGAAGTACTCCGCCGAGGGCCGAAGATAAGACGGCAATAAAAAAACATACGACAACGGGAACATTAAACTCATTTCGAGCTACCGCCGCACTGTATGCACCAATCGCTAGTAAAGCTCCATGCCCCAAAGAGACTTGACCAGAGTATCCAGTTAGCAAGATGATCGATGCGATTGCAATAACAAAAACTGCAATAGATGCACCTTGATAGACGCGCAATTCATCCACACGGTTACTGGCTAAGAAGAGAATAAAACCAAATACAAAAAAGTAAATTAAATTATTCGAAGACTTCAATCTATGCACGGCGGGCCGCCTTTGCTCCAATAATTCCTTGTGGACGTAAGAAGAGAACAATCAAGAGAATCACAAATGGAGCTATGAAGAATAGTGAGCTGCTTATGTACATCAATACAAATGAGATTACCAAACCAAGAACTAGCCCGCCAATTACTGCACCGATTAGGCTATCTAATCCACCAATGACCGCAGCGATAAAACCAGAAACTAATAAAAGAGAAAACTCTATAGAGTCAGGCGAAAATGAACCGTTGCCGTTTACGGTTTGAAACATTCCAGCAACTGCGCCCGATGCACCCGCCAAAGACCACCCTAAGGTTCGTACTGCGTCAACCCTAATCCCAGAAAGCCGAGCGATCTCTGGTGAAAACGCTGAAGCCCTTAGAGACAGACCAATGGAGCTCTTTTGAAATAGAAGGGAGAGTAAAAGCACAAGAACGATGACTGTCACCAAAATCAGCAGTTTAAGCGGGGAAAAGGCCAAAGTATTAGCCCCAATCGAATAGCCGACGTTGGAAACAGGTCCAACGATTCGTACATCTTGACCACCCCAAATCGAGCTTGTCAGTGCTCGAATCACGCCAAGTAGTCCCAAGGTCGCAATGATTGGTGCTACTCCTGAAATTGCTCCGTGAGCACTGCGCTTTAATAGAAATCTCATAAACACTAACTCAATAAATGCTGCCACGGCCGCTCCACCAGCCATGGCAACTGGGAGTGCAATCCAAAATGAGTTGAGGTGAACCATGGCTTCATAACCGAAGTAAGTAGACAGCAATGCCATACCGGCCTGAGCAAAATTAATTACTCGAGTGCTGCGCCAAACTAAAACAATTGCGATTGCCATGAGTGAATATATTGAACCTGCGGTTATACCGATGAGCAGCGTATTAATAAATTGGATCATAATTAATATCCCAAATAGGCCGCGCGGACCTGCGGATCGGCAATAAGTGAAGTTGCACTACCTGAAACTGCGACCTTACCAAGATTGAGTACAACTCCTGAATCTGCAATTTTTAATGCACCCATTGCATTTTGTTCTACTAAAACAACAGTAAGTCCCATTGATGTTGTCAGATCTCTAATCGTTTGAAATATCTGTTCAACGACTAATGGAGCCAAACCAAGAGAGGGTTCATCGAGTAATAAAATCTCTGGCTTTGACATCAACGCACGACCAATAGCAAGCATCTGACGTTCACCGCCGGATAACGTGTCTGCACGTTGGTTCAGCCGTTCACCGAGCCTTGGAAAAATTGAAGTGATCTCAGATTTACTAGCAACACTCTCTTTCTTATTCTTGCGCCAGATTGCACCGAGCTCTAGATTTTCATTAACTGTGAGTTCAGGAATAACTGCTTTGCCTTCAGAAACATGTGAGACACCGTGGCGGACAATGAGTTCGGGTTTGCTATGCAGCAGATTGTGACCCTTCCATGTCGCACTACCGCGGGTGGCCTTATTTAACCCCGAAAGTGTGCGTAAAAGTGTTGTCTTTCCAGCTCCATTTGAGCCGATTACGGCAACGAGCTCACCCTGTTTAACGGTGAAAGAGACGTCATTGACCGCGCAAATCGCCCCATGATGGATAGTTAGTTGTGAGACTTCAAGGCTCATGAGTTACCTGTTCCAAGATAAGCCGCAATTACTGCTGGGTCACGACGAACAGTTTCAGAATCACCGCTTGCAATAACCTCACCAAAGTTTAAAACGTATAACTTGCTACACACCGACATGATGACATCCATATGGTGCTCAACTAACAAGACCGACATTTGAGCGCTTAAATTACGAATCAAAACATTAAGCCACTCAATATCTTGAGCGCCTAAGCCACCAGCTGGTTCATCTAACATTAAAATCTTTGGCTCACTCACCAACGCTCTAGCGATTGCCACGCGCTTTGTGTCGGGGTACGACAAAGTGTCGGCTCGGCGATCTGCTAGTCCGCCTGCGTAGACGCGCTCGAGAGCTATCCGTGCTCTCTCGCGGATGCGGTTTTCATCTTTAGTATTTCGTGCAAGTGCAGCGGAGATTAATCCTGTTTGTGCTAGATGTTGTGCACCAATCATTACATTTTCAAGAACTGTTAAATCTGCAAATAAACCTACGCCTTGCAAAGTGCGCGCAATACCAAGGTCTACAAGTGCATCAGTTCGAGGGAATGCATGTTTGTGACCATCGAGATAAAACGACCCAGAATCTGGTGTAACTAGCCCACAGAGTGCATTAAATAAAGTTGTCTTTCCTGCACCATTAGGTCCGATTAAACCGACAACCTCGTTCTTTCCGATTTCAAGATATACGTCATTGAGTGCGCGAAGTCCGCCAAAGGAGATTGATACTCCCTCGACGCGCAGCGCTGCGGAATTAGTAGACATGAGGTGCGTAGATTCTAGGCACCCTTGGCCCAATTCGTGTAACTATTTCGTAATTAATCGTCTGTGAGGCCGCCGCCCAGTCATCTGCTGTGTACTCGCCATGAGAACCATCGCCAAAGACCACTACCCAATCCCCAGAAACTGCCGTTGAATCGGGCCCTAGGTCGACGACAAATTGATCCATTGAAACTCGGCCAATTATTGGCGCCCGTCTGCCATCAAAGAAAACTCCGGCACCCTGTGCGATACGTGGGATTCCATCGGCGTACCCCATAGTTACGATCCCCAGTTTTGTATCTCGACTAGTTATCGCTGTAGCGCCATATCCAACAGGCAGACCAGCTTGGCACTCTTTTACTAGGTGAAGTTTGGCGCGCAGTTGCATCGCAGGTTTTAAATTCAACTCTTTGCTTGAACCAAGAGTTTTCACGTCAGGACTTAATCCATACATGGCAATCCCCGTACGCACTAAATCGAAGGCCGCTCCATGAATTTTTAAAGTCGCAGCCGAATTTGAAATGTGCTTGTATCGCGGATTTATTCCGATTGCAGAAAGATTCTCAATCATGGCGTTAAAACGTGTAACTTGGTCAGAATTCTCTTTCTCGTCAGGTTCATCTGCACGAGCAAAGTGAGAGAAAATACCGACAACTTCTACATCTGCAAAATCAAGCGTTAAAAACTCTTGCCATTCATCTAAGAATCCTCCACGAGTCATTCCAGTATCTACCTCTATGTGAATTCGTACTTTTGATTTCAAAGCACAGATCTCTTTGAATGCAGCGATGGAGGCAACAGCAATATCTATGTCATGTTTGTGTGCCGCTCTAAAATCCGAGCCTGGCGGTAAGAGCCAAGCAAGGATTGGAACTCTGACACCGTGAGTACGTAGCGCAATCGCTTCTTCTAGGAGTGCAACACCTAGCCAGTCAGCTCCGCTTTTTTCAGCTATTAAACCTGTTTCAATTAATCCATGTCCGTAGGCGTCGGCTTTTACTACCGCTAACACATCAACGCTGCTAGTTGATTTTAATCGTGCGAGATTGGATGCGATTGCCGAAGAATCGATTCGAGCCTCTGCGCGATGCTCCATTACTTGCGCTCCACTATGACCATTGCCGAGGCGATGCCGGCGTCATGCGAGAGTGATAGGTGCACCACTGCGCCATCGATTAAATCTGCAGTTGCTCCGCGAAATAAAAAGACGGGCTTACCGCTTTCAAGGTTTACTACCTCTGCATCGTGCCAGGCCAAGCCTTTTTCGCCATTCAAAGCTTTGACCAACGCCTCTTTAGCGGCAAATCGCGCAGCTAGAGATGCGAGGGGTTTGACTCGCTCGGCAGGAGTAAAGAGTTTTTCAAGAAGCCCAGGGGTGCGATCTATAGATGTTTTGAAACGTTCGATATCAACGACATCAATGCCGATTCCATCAATCATGGTGATAAGCCTAGTGCAGTTGACTCTTAGAGGGAACGTAACGATCGACGGCAATTACAGCCACCAATATTGCGCTGCCGATAAAGAGTCCGCCGAGCAAATCTGTAAACCAATGTGTGTGTCGAATCAGTGAGACTATGCAGACAGTTAAAGAGATTGTCACAACACCGGCACTAGCTAATCGTCCCTGATACTTGTCAACTCTGGCGTACCGATAAATTAAATAGGCCAGAATCCCCCAGGATAAAACCGCATTTGATGCATGCCCACTGGGATATGACATTCCACCGGCGTGCAGTAAATCAAATCCATCACGTGGCTTAGTTCGACCAAGGAATAACTTGAAAACTCCAACAATAAAGTTGAGTGCAAGAAGTGAAAGAACAGCTAAATTGAGTGGTCGCCAGGTTTTAAACTTATAAGAGATATAAGAAGCGGCCAGAATCAAAACTACTGCGGTTAAACCGCGCAAACCTAAATCATCTAAGCGTCTTAAAATGAAACCTGAGAGTCCATCAAAGCGTGGGCGATGAGTGCGATTAACATCATTATCAAAGTTAACGAGTGGTCCGTTACTCAATACTTGCTGTGTAACAAGTAGAAATCCTAAAAACGAAAGTGCCGACCAACGAAGGGCACGAAACATCTGAGCTTTGCGCATTTATTCAACCGTAACGGATTTAGCTAAATTCCGAGGCTGATCTACGTCATTTCCTCGTGCCACCGCCATCTCATAGGCAAATACTTGCAATGGCACCGTAGCTAGAACCGGTTGAAAAAGAGCTGGAACGATTGGGATACGAATTATGTGTTCAGCGCCTTCAACATGAGCGCCCTCTTGCGCAATAACAATGACTCTAGCGCCACGTGCTTTTACCTCTTGGATATTGCTCAACATTTTCTCATCGAGTGCATGTTCATGGCCCGCTGGAAGAATTGCGATTACTGGTGTGCCTTGGTCAATCAAAGCAATCGGACCGTGCTTGAGCTCTCCCCCAGCAAAGCCTTCGGCATGGATATACGCCAGCTCTTTTAACTTGAGCGCGCCTTCTAGGGCGACCGGATAACCAATGTTTCTTCCTAAAAACAAAACAATATTATTCTCTGAAAAACTACGAGTTAATTCGCGCAGTGGCTCGACGGTTTCGAGTATCTGTTCGATCTTTCCAGGCAGCTCTAAAAGTTCGTTGTAAAGAGCTTTAACTTCGTCATCATTTAGTTCTCCGTTAACCTGCGCTAAATGCAGGCCAATTAAATAGACCGCAATCATCTGGGTTAGTAAGGCTTTAGTCGAAGCAACGGCGATTTCAGGGCCAGCATGTGTGTATAAGACCGCATCGGATTCGCGGGGAATCGTCGATGAGTTTGTATTGCATATCGCTAGAACTCTTGCCCCGGCCGCTTTTGCATGGCGAACCGCCATCAACGTATCCATAGTTTCACCGGACTGGGAAATCGCAATGACGAGTGTCCCAGAGTCAATGATTGGATCTCGATAACGATATTCACTGGCGATTTCAACCTCTACTGGAATCTTTGCCCACTTTTCAATCGCATACTTTGCAACCATTCCTGCGTGATAAGCAGTACCGCAGGCAATCACGGTAATTTTCTTCAAAGCACGGATTTCATCGCCACTCATCCGAAGTTCGTCTAAAACAATCTGTCCGTTATCGCTCAAGCGTCCAATCAAAGTATCTGCAACAGCTTTGGGTTGCTCAAAAATCTCCTTAAGCATAAAGTGTGTAAAGCCGCCCTTTTGCGCCGCAGTTGCATCCCATGAAATCTCATACTCTTTCGGAGTCACTAACTGAGCATTCAGGTCGGTAATCACAACTGCATCTGGAGTGATTGTGACGATTTCATCTTGTCCAAGCTCGATTGCCCGCTTTGTGTAATCAATGAATGCGGCAACATCAGATGCCATAAAGTTTTCACCGTCTCCGAGACCTACGACTAATGGGGAGTTGCGGCGAACACCAACGACAACATCTGGAGTATCGGCGTGAATTGCTACTAATGTGAAGGAGCCTCGCAAGAGTTTTACGCCTTCACGCATCGCAGCTGTTAAATCGCCAGCATGCTCTTTACGTAGATCGCTCAGTAAATGCGCGACAGACTCGGTATCCGTCTCAGAAGTAAATTGATGTCCACGTGATTCGAGAGTTTTGCGAAGCTCCGAGTAGTTTTCAATAATCCCGTTGTGAATTACTGCTAATTTGCCATCGTTATCAACATGGGGATGAGCGTTGCGATCTGTTGGGCCTCCATGAGTAGCCCAGCGAGTGTGGCCAATCCCGGAGTGAGCAATCGGAATTGAGTCATCGAGCGCGTTCTCTAAGTTAGCGAGTTTGCCCGCTTTTTTTTCGATAAATAATTTTCCTGAGACACCAAGTGCTATCCCAGCAGAGTCATAGCCTCGATACTCAAGTCGACGCAGGCCTTCAATTAGTGGAGTCAGCGCAGATCGGGGCCCGCTGTATCCCACAATTCCGCACATCTGTTTATTTACCCCAGTTCGGTTTTAACGACATCTGCAAGTGATCTAGCCACTTCTTCGGCAAGGTTATCACTGGCAGCTTCCACCATGACCCGTACTAGAGCTTCAGTCCCTGATGCTCGCAAGAGAACTCTTCCGCTATCACCCAAACGATCATTAGCGTTTTTTACCGCCGCCGCAATTGGTGCTGATGAATCAAGCATCTCCTTCTTCACATCTTTAACATTGATGAGGACCTGAGGAAAGCGCACCATTGTCGCGGCTAACTCTTGTAACGTCTTGCCAGTTCGTACTACCTCTTGCAAGAGTTGTAGCGCGGTTAATACTCCATCACCAGTGTTAGCTAAATCGCGCATGATTACATGGCCCGACTGCTCTCCACCTAGTGAATAGTCATGTTCAATCATATTTTCTAGAACATAACGGTCGCCAACCTGTGTTGCTACGACATCGATTCCAGACTCTTTCATCGCATGCATAAAGCCAAGGTTGCTCATCACTGTTGCAACTACTGTATTTCCCTTTAACTTCCCGCGAGCTTTAAAACCTCGGGCAAGGATGGTCAAAATATGGTCGCCATCAATTTCATTTCCTGCTGCATCGATAGCTAGACATCTATCGGCATCTCCATCGTGGGCGATTCCAACATCAGCGCCCTCTTTCAATACCGCTGAGCGAAGCTGGTGAAGGTGAGTTGATCCACAGTCATCGTTGATATTCCAGCCATCGGGTTGATTAAAGATTGCAACAACTTCTGCACCGGCTCTGCGATAGGCCTCGGGTGCTACATGCGATGATGCACCGTTTGCACAGTCAACAACAATCTTGAGACCTTGAAGTGGAGTCTCCACCGATGATAAAAGATGCTTTAAGTATCGCTCAGTTGCGGTGTCATCATTTATTACTCGCCCGACAGCACGGCCAGTTGGACGCTTCCACTCTTCACCCATTCGTGCTTCGATGCGAGCTTCGATGGCATCATCTAACTTGCCGCCGCCGCGTGCGAATAATTTAACTCCGTTATCTGGCATTGGATTATGAGATGCGCTAATCATGACGCCTAGATCTGCGCGAGATTCGGCAACTAGATGTGCAACAGCTGGAGTAGGAAGAACGCCAACTCGATAGACATTGATGCCTGCACTTGTTAAACCTGCGACAACTGCCGCCTCTAGAAACTCTCCTGATGCGCGTGAGTCTTGACCAACAATGGCAGTTGGTCTGTGATCTTTATTGGATGAGCTTTCAACCAAGATGTGTGCAGCAGCGACTGAGACATCGAGAGCTATTTCAGCGGTGAGATCACTATTGGCTAAGCCACGAATTCCATCGGTACCAAAGAGTGCCATTGGAACTCCTCTACTTAGATATGAATTAGCGCTTGCTGTATTGAGAACGCTTACGTGCCTTCTTGAGGCCGTACTTCTTGCGCTCGATAACACGTGCATCACGTGATAAGAATCCAGCCTTTTTAAGTGCTGGACGGTTTGCCTCTTCATCAATTTGATTGAGTGAACGTGCAACTCCAAGACGAAGTGCGCCAGCTTGGCCAGATACTCCGCCACCATTGATACGAGCAAAAACGTCGTACTGGTTTTCAGCACCTACTGTGCGAAATGGCTCTGAGACTGACTGTTGGTGAACTTTATTTGGGAAATAATTCTCAAGAGTCTTACCGTTAATGATCCACTTGCCGGTTCCTGGAGTTAAGCGAACGCGTGCAACTGCCTCTTTACGACGACCAGTACCGCCGCCTGGAGCTTTAATAGCTGGGCGATTAGTTGCAGCTGCTGGAGTTGAAGATGTGTATGAAGTAGGAACTTCGTTCTCATCAAGATCTGTAAACGTTGTGTTCTCTGACATTTCCATCCCTTACTTCACGATTTGTGAAACTTGTTCGAATACATATGGCTTTGGTGCCTGTGCAGCATGTGGGTGATTTGGTCCCGCATAAACTTTTAGCTTTGATGCGATATCGCGACCAAGGCGATTCTTAGGAATCATTCCCTTGATCGCTTTTTCAACGGCGCGTGTTGGAAACTTCTCAATTAGTTCACCGTAAACAGTTGATGTTAAACCGCCTGGGAAACCAGAGTGATGGTGAGACCACTTCTGCTTAGCCTTGTTACCTGACAAAGCGATTTTTTCTGCGTTGATAATAATGACGAAGTCACCCATGTCCATGTGTGGAGCAAATGTTGGCTTGTGCTTTCCACGAAGTAGAACGGCAGCATGTGTTGCAAGGCGGCCCAAGACCACATCTTGCGCATCGATGATGTGCCACTCACGGACTGCATCACCGGCTTTTGGACTATATGTACGCACGCTCTTGCCTACCTTCTATTTCGAGTAATTTCTTCAAGCGCCCTTAAGGAGCGCAGAGGAGTAAGGGTACCCGTGCGAGCGCAACGGGTCAAAACCGCCTATTTAATGCTCAAAAACAGGCTCGGGGCTCTCATAAACCCGACCATCACTGCCAAAGACCAGGAAGCGTGTGAAGCCCCGAGTGAACCAGCGATCATGCGTCACAGTTATCACCGTCCCCTCGTAGCGATCGAGCGCCTTTTCTAAGCTCTCGGCGCTGGCCAGATCTAGGTTATCGGTGGGCTCATCGAGTAACAGAAGCGTTGAACCTGAGAGCTCAAGCAGTAACACTTGAAAGCGAGCTTGCTGACCACCGGAGAGAGAGGTAAAGCGTTGCTCTGCTTGCTGGTCTATCTCATACTTGCGTAGAACACTCTTGGCCGGCCCTAATTGAAGCGAGTACATCGACCACAATATTTCGAGCAAACTCTTGGACTCAAACTCTGGGTGCGAATGTGTTTGAGCAAAGTATCCAATTTCTACACGGGCACCGACTTTAAAGTTACCGGAATACTTAACTGTTTTATCACCAGAGATTAGACGCAAGAAATGCGATTTACCCGAACCGTTCTTACCTAAAACCGCAATACGGTCTCCGAAAAATACTTCAAAGTTAAACTCTTGAGTCAAACCATCAAGGGTTAGATTTTCAAATGTCAAAGCCCGTAGACCAGTTCGCCCTCCACGCAAACCAACTTGAACATCCTGTTCGATAGGCGGTGCCTCAGGCGCACCAATCTCTTGAAACTTACGAAGTCGAGTCTGCATCGCATGATATTTATTTGCCATATCGGGGCTAATTGCTGCTTGCACCTGAAGAGTGCGCACCAAATCCTTCAGGCGCTGATGCTCTTGCTCCCAGCGCAGTAACACTTCGGCGAAGCGAGCATTCCTTGCCTTGCGTGCTTCGTGCCACGTTGAAAACTTTCCACCGTGCACCCATGTTGTGTTTCCAGCAGATCCCTGCTCGAGGGTCACAATTCTGTTGGCTGTATTTTCTAATAACTCACGATCGTGGCTTATGAAGAGCACAGTCTTCTTAGTCGCAGTGATTACCTCTTCAAGCCAACGTTTAGATGGGACATCCAAATAGTTATCGGGCTCATCCAGCAGCAAAACTTCATCAGGGCCTTCAAGTAATGCTGTGAGTACAAGTTTCTTCTGCTCTCCGCCAGATAAAGTATTTACTTCGCGCTTTGCCACTTCATCAAATGATTTTCCTAAGGCGCTAGTGCAGCAGATGTCCCACATGACTTCGTAGTCATACCCGCCAACATCTCCCCACTCAATAATCGATTGGGCATATGCCATCTGGGATTTTTCAGTGTCTTTCTCATGCATCGCAATTTCACTCTGAGCAACGTTTTCGGCCGCATCACGGACTCTCTTTGGGGCAACAGATAGCAACATGTGATGCACACTCGTTTGATCTCGGACTGAGCCAATGAACTGGCGCATGACACCGAGGCCACCAGAGATTGAGACCTGCCCTGAATCAGGCGCTAAATCACCACTGATCATGCGAAATAAAGTTGTCTTACCCGAACCATTTGCGCCAATCAATGCGACCTTTGCGCCATCACCCACGCGAAAGCTGACATCGTTAAGCAGGATTCGCCCATCCGATAAGGCGTAGTCAACTGCGCTGACATCGATATGACCCACTACTTACCGCCGGGGTATTCAACATGGCGAAGTGTTAGGCCGCGCGCCTCAAATACCAAACTATCTGGCACTCGTTCTTTGTTGGCTAACATGGCAGAAATCCAATCAAGATTATTTCGACCTTCTGCAACACAGACAACAGCGCCTACTAAGTTTCGCACCATCGAATAGCAAAATGCATCGGCGGCGATGTCTGCAACTAAATAGCCCTCTTCATCACGGATCCAATGAAAGCGGACAAGATTTCGAATAGTCGTTGAGCCTTCACGAAACTTACAAAACGCGGCAAAGTCATGGTTGCCTAATAAGAGGGCGCTGGCATTATTTAAAATATCTACATCTAAAGGGCGATACCACGGTGCTACATCCAAGCGATGCAACGGTGCTACAACTTGATTGGCATCTAATATCTTGTACGTATAACTGCGCTGTGTAGCCGAAAAGCGGGCGTGAAAAGCTGTTGTGACGACGCTGACTCTTAAGATTCGAATATCTTCATCCAGCATGCGGTTTAATTTAAAGGGTAGTTCTTTTAGATCAATGTTTTCAGGGACATCCACGTGAATGACTTGGCCACTTGCATGAACACCCGCATCGGTGCGGCCGGCAACAATCGATTCAATCGGAGTCTGGGTAATTTTTGCCAGCGCGGTTTCAATCTCTTCTTGCACTGTTCGCCTATCGGGTTGTTTGGCCCAACCTGAATAATTCGTTCCGTCGTAGGCTAAATCAATACGTAAACGAAGAAACCCACTCTCTGGGTAGAGAGTGGGTTCCGACATAAGAATAGTTTTCTAAGGTTTTAAGACTTAGTTATCTTTCTCAGTTAAAACTTCGATTACAGCCATTGGAGCGTTATCGCCCTTGCGTGGCCCAATCTTTGTAATGCGTGTGTAACCACCGTTACGAGTTGTAAAGCGTGGCCCGATAACTGTGAAAAGTGTATGTACAACACTCTTGTTGGAAATCTGTGCCATTACTTGACGGCGAGCTGGAAGATCACCCTTCTTAGCAAAAGTGATGAGCTTCTCTGCTAATGGACGCAGGCGCTTAGCCTTTGCCTCGGTTGTTGTGATCTTGCCGTGCTCAAACAACTGCTCTGCAAGTGTGCGTAGGAGTAGTCGTTCGTGTGATGGGCCTGAACCCAGACGAGGACCTTTACTTGGTTTTGGCATGTGCGTATCTCCTAGGCCTGCTCTGCTTCGACGAAATCATCGTCTAGCGATGCGTTGTAATTTTGGTGCTGAGTTGGATCAAATCCGACTGGGCTATCTTTCAAGTTCATCCCCATTGAGACAAGCTTGGCTTTAACTTCGTCGATTGACTTTGAACCAAAATTGCGGATATCTAGCAAGTCAGCCTCTGAACGGTTAACAAGCTCTCCAACTGTGTGAATGCCTTCGCGCTTCAAGCAGTTGTATGAACGTACTGTGAGATCTAGATCTTCGATTGGAAGTGCCATATCTGCGGCAAGAGCTGCATCCATAACAGATGGCCCCATCTCGATTCCTTCAGCGTTCATATTAAGTTCGCGAGCAAGACCGAAGAGCTCAACCAATGTTCGACCAGCAGATGCAACTGCATCGCGTGGCTTCATTGATGACTTAGTCTCAACATCAACAACAAGGCGATCAAAGTCTGTGCGCTGTTCAACGCGAGTTGCCTCTACCTTGTAAGTAACTTTCAAAACTGGTGAATAGATTGAGTCAACAGGAATGCGACCGATTTCTGCGCCAGCTTGCTTGTTTTGAACCGCA
>WLOR01000021.1 GCA_009699165.1 Actinomycetota bacterium
AGAGACAGTAAATGGCAAGTAAGAAGGGTGTCTCCTCGACACGAAACGGTCGCGATTCAAATCCACAGTACCTTGGCATCAAGCGTTTTGGTGGCCAGGAAGTTAATGCAGGCGAGATTTTGGTGCGTCAGCGCGGAACACATTTTCACCCAGGTAAGAACGTAGGACGCGGTAAGGATGACACGCTGTTTGCACTCGCTGCAGGTGCAGTTGAGTTCGGTCGCGCTCGCGGACGTCGTGTAGTGAACGTGGTTCCGGCCGCTTAATGTAGGTTTCTCATACAAAAGAGCGAGCCGCGAATCGTGGCTCGCTTTTTTTTATTTTTTCGCTCGGAAGTTCTATTTGAAGGGAGTATCGAACATGACAACTTTTGTTGATCGTGTAACTCTCTACGCCACTGCTGGAAAAGGTGGCGATGGTTGCGTCTCTGTAAAGCGTGAAAAATTTAAACCGCTCGGTGGACCAGATGGTGGAAATGGTGGACGTGGTGGAGATGTTATTTTGGTCGTCGATCCATCCGTTACGACCTTACTTGATTTTCACCACTCACCTCACCGCAAGGCAACATCTGGACATCAAGGTTACGGTGATCGCAAAGATGGATACCAAGGTGATGATCTAATTCTTGGTGTCCCAAATGGCACAGTTGTTTTAGATAGTAATGGTGAACAGATTGCAGATTTAATCGGCAATGGAACAGTTTTTGTTGCAGCCCAAGGTGGACATGGTGGGCTCGGAAACTTAGCACTTGCCTCCTCAAGGCGACGCGCACCAGGTTTTGCACTTCTTGGCGAACCAGGTGAAGAGCGCACACTTTTATTAGAGCTCAAATCAGTTGCCGACATTGCACTAGTTGGATTTCCTAGTGCTGGAAAATCCTCACTCATTGCTGCGATTTCAGCTGCACGCCCAAAGATTGCTGACTATCCATTTACAACTTTGGTACCAAACTTAGGTGTTGTTCAAGCGGGTGAGACTCGATTTACTGTTGCCGATGTTCCGGGATTAATTCCAGGGGCTAGTCAAGGAAAAGGTTTAGGCCTTGAGTTTTTGCGTCACGTCGAACGATGTGTTGCCTTAGTTCACGTTTTAGACTGCGGAACTTTAGAGACAGATCGTAACCCCGTGCAGGATCTTGAAGTTATTGAAAATGAGCTTGCACTCTATGGCGGACTCGAAGACCGTGTACGCATTATTGCTCTCAATAAGATCGACCTACCTGATGGACAGGCAATGTCGGATATGGTTGCAGGCGAGCTTCGCGAAAAGGGTTACGAGGTCTATCCAGTTTCGGCGGCATCTCGTGCTGGTTTGCAGGAGCTTACATATGCAATGGCACGGCAGATTCAAAAAGATCGCGCCGCTGCGGTAGTTCAAGAGCGCACGCGAATAGTTCTTCGTCCAGTCGCCGTTGATGATTCTGGCTTTGCAGTCAAAGCAAATGCAGATGGTTCATTTACCGTGCGCGGAAAGAAAGTTGAGCGCTGGGTCCGCCAAACCAACTTTAAGAACGCCGAAGCCATCGGCTACTTGGCCGATCGATTAGCTCAGTTAGGTGTCGAAAAAGATCTCTTTAAAAAGGGTGCGGTAGCCGGCAGTGAAGTTCGAATTGGAGACGGGGCAACTGAAGTCGTCTTTGATTGGGAGCCAACAATCGAAGCAGGGGCTGAGCAGTTAGCCGGTCACCTGCATCGCCGTGGTGAAGATTCACGACTTGAATCAACATGGGCACAGAGTGATCGAGTAGAAGTTGAAGATATTTTGACCGATGATGAAATCGCCAAGCAGTGGGAGTACAACGTATCTGACCCTCACACGCCTAAACTTTCACCACCGATTGTTGAAGAAAATTCAGAGGATGGAGATGCCAAGTGAGCCGAGCGCAGATTACCTCTGCACGTCGCATTGTCATCAAAATCGGATCATCATCTCTGACTGGTAAAGCTGGCTCGCAGTTAGATGCATCGGCAGTTGAAAAGCTGGTCGATGTTGTCTCAACGTGTAAAGCGCGCGGCGCAGAGGTCGTTGTAGTTTCATCAGGTGCAATTGCGGCAGGTCTTGCACCCCTTGGCTTAACCACACGCCCTAAGGATCTAGCCACGCAACAAGCAGCCGCATCAGTCGGGCAAGGATTGCTGATTGCTCAGTACACGCAGAGTTTTGCCGAGCATGCAATCACTGCATCACAAGTGCTCATTACAACTGAAGATGTTGTGCGCCGCTCGCACTATCAAAATGTGCAACGTACTTTGAACCGACTCCTTCAATTAGGTGTAGTCCCTGTCATTAACGAAAACGACTCCGTTGGCACACAAGAGATTCGCTTTGGAGATAACGATCGCTTAGCCGCACTTGTCGCACTGCTCATTGGTGCAGATTTATTGGTATTAGTCTCAGATATCGATGCGCTCTATGATGCACCACCAACACAGGCAGGGGCACAACCAATTCATGAAGTAGCCGACATCGGCGATATCGAAAATGTCGTGCTGGGCGGGGCTGGGTCGGCTGGAGTTGGCAGTGGGGGAATGGTCACAAAGGTTGAAGCTGCACGAATTGCAACCAACGCTGGAATTCCGATGCTATTGACCTCTTTAAACGATGTTGATCAATCAATGAGCGGCGCAGAACTCGGAACTCACTTTCACGCCCACGCCAGCAAGACAACATCAAGACTCTTGTGGCTTGCTCATGCCACAACAACGCAAGGACAGTTAGTTCTAGATGCCGGCGCCGTCACGGCGATTTTGGAGCGAGGAGTTTCGCTTTTGCCTGCCGGAGTCACTGCAGTCCATGGTGATTTCATTGCCGGTGATGCAGTCGAACTAGTTGGGCCAGACCAAAGCGTCATCGCACGTGGGTTGGTTGCATTTGATAGTGACGAGATCCCAACAATGCTTGGGCGGTCAACAAAAGAGCTTGCCCAATCGCTAGGCGCTGAATACGAACGCGAATTAGTGCACCGAGATGATTTAGTTCTTCTCTGAAATCTGCCTTAGAACCGCAGCAACTTTAGAGCTCATACCATCCGCACTCGTCGGCATGTCGCTAAGTTTTACAATTACCGTGTCATGGAGTGCATCTTGATAGATGTACTGGCCATGCAATCCCAGCATGAGATTAATTCCTGGATAGGGATGCCACATCTGTGCGCCATAACCCCAGCCGTAATCTAATGTAGCCACAGGCGTTGATAGACGAGCTTTCCACGAAGTACTTGCAATAGATGGAGTACCCGTCATGAGCGCTAAACCAACGCGAGCATAGTCTCGAGCTGTGGCGTTGAAACAGCAGAATGCTTTTTCATGTCCACCAACTTTATCGACGTTCCAAGTTGCATTGTAATCTGCGCCAACTTTTTTCCAGATTCGTTCACTAAACGCATCGGCTAGTTTTTGGCCAGTAATTTTTTGAATAATCAGTCCAAGTAATTGGGTGTTAACACTTCTATACTCGGGAAAAGTTCCTGGCTCTTCACTCATTTTTCGGTTATGCATTAAAAACCAATCAATATCGGTAGAGGCATACATCTGTGCAATTGCTACGCCCCAGCCGCTAGGACCTGTTG
This sequence comes from Actinomycetota bacterium, assembly GCA_009699165.1. Taxonomy (GTDB): domain Bacteria; phylum Actinomycetota; class Actinomycetes; order Nanopelagicales; family Nanopelagicaceae; genus Planktophila. Next base: position 3,569 of record WLOR01000021.1, read on the forward strand.
GATAATTATCTGAAACTCCGATCCCTGAATTCATATCGAGTAAATCTTTGATAGTTACTTTGTCAAAAGATGTACCGGCCACAAATTCGGGGAGGATACTCACAAAAGTATCGCTCTCCTTAATTGCACCCTCATCGATTAACTGTCCAATTACAAGTGAAGTCATAGTCTTTGCAACTGAATATGAAGGAAGCACCGTTGAGACGCTCTTGCCATTCCAGTACCTCTCATATGTTATTTTTCCCCCACGGATCACGAGAAATGCATTTGTATTTGTATCACTTAAAAAGTTTTCAAAATCTTGACTCTCTCCATTCCACACCACTTGATCAATCTCTTCAGAGATGCCCTTTTGCCAGGCAGTTGAAGAGGATGGGTTGGCAGCAATTATGTGGGAGGGCATCAAATCTGGAGTCTTCGAGGCAGGCGCTAGACCAAGTTTTATCGTCGCAATTGGCTCGGGATATCTAATCGCTTTTGTTAAACCAAAAAGGGCCAGGTAGACAACAAAAAGTGTAATCAGGATTTTTCGGATTAATGTGAGCATGAGAAGAGCCTAACTCCCGATAGGCTTGCCCGCATGGATGCTACAGAGATAGTTTCAGGGTTGGCCCACTCTGCACGCATCGCTGCACGTACTTTGAGTGTTGCCACAGGTACCGAGCGAAAAGCAGCGCTCCATGCAATCGCCGATGCCATTCAAGCTCGTAGCCATGACATCCTGCATGCAAATGAAAAGGATATGGAGCGAGGCAGAGCTGCCAATTTGAATTCATCTCTACTCGATCGATTACTGCTGACCCCCGAACGGGTCAAGGCAATTGCAGATGGTGCGCGCCAGGTAGCTAGCCTTGAAGATCCACTCGGGAAGACTTTGCGAGAATCGGTTTTGCCAAATGGAATCGAGCTCAAACAGATTACGGTGCCGTTCGGAGTTATCGGAATGGTGTACGAGGCACGTCCCAATGTCACTGTCGATGCAGCTGTAATTTTGCTGATGTCTGGAAATTCAGCGCTGCTTCGAGGATCATCGAGTGCGGCAGAGAGCAATCAAGTTCTGGTCACCGTGATGCAAGATGCACTTTTGACTACAAAGATATCTCCTGATGTAATTCAATTAGTGCCATCTGATGATCGTCAAACGGTAAAGGCTTTGCTTCACGCGCGCGGTCAAGTTGACTTAGTTATTCCGCGCGGCAGCGCTTCGCTGATTCGAATGGTTGTCGACGAATCCACTGTTCCGACGATTGAAACCGGTGCTGGCGTATGTCATGTCTACATCGATGAATTTGCTGATTTAGAAAAAGCCCTACCGATTATCATTAACTCAAAGGTGCAGAGGCCAAGTGTGTGCAATGCAGCTGAGACTTTATTGGTGCATGCAAGCATCGCCCAGGAGTTTTTACCAATCGCGATGGCGGCGCTGCATGAAGCTGGAGTTATTCTGCACTGTGATGGGCTATCACTTGCCCTTGCGGGAGATATTCCAGCAACCATGGCAGTTGAAGAAAACTGGTCAACTGAGTACGGAACACTTGAGATGAATGTTGCCGTGGTTGACTCTGTAGATGCGGCCAGCGAGCATATTTCTCGCTACGGAACCCAGCACACCGAGGCGATAGTGAGCGAAAATAAGGAGAACACGGCGCGGTTTATCGCCTTAAGTGACTGCGCAGCCGTGATGGTGAATACATCTACACGCTTTACAGATGGCGAGCAGATGGGCTTTGGGGCAGAGATTGGGATTTCAAATCAAAAACTTCACGCCAGAGGCCCAATGGGATTAGAGGCGATGACGACGACGACTTGGATTGTTACTGGAAATGGCCAGATTCGCAGTTAGCGCACAAATTAATTAGACTCCACACCCATGAGCAGCCTTTCCCGCGATGACGTCGCAAATCTTGCACGCCTTGCGCGAATTGAAATGAGCGAAGAAGAGCTCGTCAGTCTCTCTAATGAGTTCACCGTAATTCTCGATGCCGTTGCCAGAGTGCAAGAGGTAGCCGGCGCAGATGTCGAACCTACGTCACACCCACTGCCGCTTCGAAATGTTTTTCGCCCCGATGTCGTAATACCTTCACTTAGTCCGCAGGAAGCTCTCTCAGGTGCACCTGCGCAAGAAGATGCACGTTTTCGTGTCCCTCAAATTCTTGGGGAAGAAGCATGATTCATTTATCAGCGGCCCAGATGGCAGCAAAATTAGCCACAGGAGAGACAACGTCAGTTGCACTCACACAAGCGCATCTAGATCGAATTAATTCAGTTGACTCAGGTGTTCATGCATTTCTATATGTAGATACTGATGGTGCACTTGCACAGGCTGCAGCAGTGGATGCAAAGCGAGAGCAGGGCCAAGATCTCTCACCTCTTGCAGGTATTCCACTTGCTCTCAAAGATGTCATGACACAAAAAGGTATTCCTACCACTGCTGGATCAAAAATCCTCGAAGGCTGGCGTCCACCATATGACTCGACAGTTGTTTCGAAATTAAAAGCTAATGACATCGTAATTTTAGGTAAGACGAATATGGATGAGTTTGCAATGGGCTCATCGACTGAAAACTCAGCTTACGGTCCAACGCATAATCCATGGGATTTAACAAGGATTCCTGGTGGCTCTGGTGGAGGATCTTCGGCAGCGTTGGCAGCATTTGAGGCACCGCTTGCAATTGGAACCGACACTGGCGGATCGATTCGCCAGCCTGCTGCGGTGACGGGAACCGTTGGAGTTAAACCAACATATGGCGGCGTCTCTCGCTTTGGTTTAATTGCATTTTCTTCCTCACTCGATCAAGCAGGCCCCTGTGCGCGCACCGTATTGGACGCTGCGCTATTGCACGAGGCAATTGCAGGTCATGATCCAAAAGACTCAACAAGTATTAATGCACCAGTGCCACAAGTAGTTGCTGCAGCAAAGAGCGGTGATGTAAAAGGCATGAAGATTGGTGTTGTTAAAGAGTTAAATGGAGATGGATATCAAAGTGGAGTGCGAACTCGCTTTGAGGAGTCACTGGAGTTATTGGCAGCCGCTGGAGCAGAAATCGTAGAAGTATCGGCCCCCAATTTCGAGTATGCCCTTGCTGCTTATTATTTGATCGCACCATCTGAGTGCTCTTCGAACTTGGCCCGCTTTGATGCGATGCGTTATGGACTACGTGTTGGTGATGTTGATGGCGCATCGGCTGAATCAGTTATGAATCTAACGCGAGAAGTTGGATTTGGTCGCGAAGTTAAACGTCGCATAATCCTTGGAACATATGCGCTTTCATCAGGTTACTACGATGCTTACTACGGCAGCGCACAGAAGGTTCGTACTTTAATTACTCAGGACTTTAACAACGCCTTTGAAAAATGTGATGTGATGGTTTCGCCAACGTGCCCTACAACTGCATTCAAGATTGGTGAAAAATCCAATGACCCGATTGCCATGTATTTAAATGACATCGCAACGATTCCAGTTAACATGGCCGGTATCGGTGGCATGTCACTTCCTGCAGGTTTAGCACCAGAGGATGGATTGCCTGTTGGTTTCCAAATCATGTCACCTGCGATGCAAGATCAGCGCATGTATTTAGTTGGCGCGGCCCTGGAAGCAGCGCTTCTTAGCAAGTGGGGCGCACCGCTGCTTTCAAAGGCTCCAGAATTGGCAGGAAAGTAATGGCCCTAACGTATGAAGACGTAGTCGCTAAGTACGAACCCGTATTAGGCCTGGAAGTTCACGTAGAACTCAATACACATTCAAAGATGTTTTGTGGTTGCAGTACGATTTTTGGCGCAGAGCCCAACACTCAAACATGCCCTGTCTGCCTTGCTCTACCTGGTGCGCTTCCAACCGTTAATGAAAAAGCGATTGAATCTACGATAAAGATCGGCCTTGCACTTAACTGTTCAATCGCACCTTTTAGTCGATTTGCCCGCAAGAACTATTTTTATCCAGATATGCCCAAGAACTTTCAGATTTCACAGTATGACGAACCAATCTGCGTGAATGGCTACGTTGATGTTGAGATTGAAACCGATGAAGGACCAATGAGTTTTCGCATCGAAATCGAACGCGTACACATGGAAGAAGACACAGGTAAATCACTTCACGTCGGTGGCGCAACGGGACGTATCCACGGTGCTGAGTACTCACTTCTTGATTACAACCGAGCTGGAATTCCATTGGTTGAGATTGTTACAAAGATTGTGCCTGGCACAGGAAAATATGCGCCAGAAGTTGCAAAGGCCTATGTCGCCGAACTCCGAGATATTTTGCGCTCACTTGGGGTGAGCGATGTCAAAATGGAGCAAGGCTCATTGCGATGCGATGCCAACGTTTCATTGCGTTTAATTGGCATTGAAACACTAGGTACTCGTAGCGAGACAAAGAATGTGAACTCACTTCGATCCGTTGAACGTGCGATTCGTGGAGAAATGATTCGACACGCAGAGCTTCTCAATAAAGGTGAGCGCGTCGTGCAGGAGACTCGCCATTTTCAAGAAGAGTCTGGACTCACTCGCTCTGGTCGCTCAAAAGAGCAGGCCGAGGATTACCGTTATTTCCCAGAACCAGATTTAGTTCCTGTTGCACCTGATGCTGCATGGATTGAAACGTTGCGAGCTGGATTACCTGAGCGACCATCGGTTCACCGCAAGCGTTTGCAAGAGGCCTGGGCAGTTCCCGATAAAGAGATGGCAGCGATGATTAACGCCGATGTCTTAAATATCGTTGAGGCCACTGTTAATTTAGGCGCAGATCCAACTAAAGCACGTAGTTGGTGGCTCGGCGAGATTTCACGAATTGCAAATGATAAAGAAGTTACCATCGCCAATTTGAATATTACACCGGTAGATGTTGCCGAGATTGTTGCGTTGGTTTCAGCTGGCGAACTTACAGATAAGTTAGCTCGTCAAGTAGTAGAGGGCGTTATTGCTGGTGAGGGAAAGCCTTCAGAGGTTATCGCCGCGCGTGGAATTAAAGTCGTTAACGATGACGGTGCATTGATGGCGGCGATTGAAAAAGTCTGCACTGAACAACCAGAAACGGCCGAAAAGATTCGCAATGGGCATTTACCCGCAGCTGGAGCTTTAATTGGCGCGGTGATGAAAGAGACAAAGGGCCAAGCAGATGCTGCTCGCGTACGAGAGCTTCTACTTGGCCACCTTGGACAGTCTTCTAACTAACTTAGTGAACTAACACGCCTTCGGTTTCAACGACGGCATCCTTACCGATATTGATAAAGAAGAACAGGACGATTGCTCCTATAAATAGCAGCGCTGCGCTGAACTTGAATGCGACCGTAAAGCCATGGGTCATAGCAAATGGTGCAACCATGTTGCCTAGCGAGGTATGAGCCGTTGCATATGTGGCAGTTGCGGTTGCAGCAACCGTATTAAGTAGAGCGGTGCCTAGCGAGCCACCGATCTGCTGACTAGTATTGATCATTGCACTTGCAACACCAGTGTCATGATTGCTGACACCATGCAGTGAGGTCGTAGTAAGTGGAATAAAGACAAGTGCCATTCCACTAGACATCACTACGAGCGCTGGCAACACATGGGAAACATAGGAAGTCTCTGGTGTGATGTTTGAAAGAAATAAAAGACCCAAAGCGGCAGCTATTAAGCCAGGAATCATTAGTGGTTTAGGCCCAAACTTTGGCAGCAGTTGTGATGCGATTCCCGCAAAGACAATTATTCCAGCCGTGAATGGAAGGAATGCAAAACCGGATTTCAATGGACTATAGCCAAGGATTACTTGAAGGTAGAGACCTAAGAAAAGGAACATTGAAAATAGTCCGGCACCGACTACCAATGAGCCAAGGTATGAGCCACCACGATTTCGATCCGTGATAACGCGAAGTGGCATTAGTGGGTTTGCAACTTTGCTTTCGATTGCCACAAAGACGATTAAGAGAACTACGGCAGCTCCTAAGAATCCTAAAGTATGTCCATCAGACCAACCCGATGTGGCGGCTTGATTAAAACCATATGTAAGAGAGAAGAGACCTAAAGTTGCAGTGATTACTCCAGGAATATCGTAGGCGCGATTTCCCTCAGCTTTGGACTCGTGTACAAATCGAGTTGCGAGAATGAATGCGATAACAGCGATTGGGACGTTGACGCCTAAGCACCATCGCCACGAAAAGAACTCAGTAAGTGTGCCACCCACGATGAGACCGATTGCAGCTCCACCACCAGAGATTGCGCCTATGACACCAAAGGCCTTTGCACGCTCGGCCGGAACAGTGAAAGTCACCGAGATAATCGCTAGAGCAGCTGGTGCAAGTAGGGCCGCGAAAATGCCTTGCAGTGCACGTGCACCAAAGAGAAGTCCTTGAGTTGATGCGATACCGCCTAAAGCCGATGCTCCTGCGAAACCAAGGAGTCCGATTAGAAAAATCTTTTTTCTACCCATAAAGTCACCGATGCGACCACCAAGTAGTAAAAGCGAACCAAATGCCAATGTGTATGCAGTGATTACCCACTGCTGATTTGCATCGGTGATACCAAGATCAAGCTTTGCACTTGGTATTGCGATATTGACGATTGATGAATCAAGAACGACCATTAACTGCGAAATCGCAACAACGATTAGTGTGCGCCAGCGATCTGGGGCCTGACCTGCCGGATAGTTAGGATTTGACACGCAAAAACTCCAATTTCAGATTAAATGATTTCTCAGTGAGAGGCTAGAATTATCGCATGTCTACAATGAAACCGCGCTCTGGCTTAGTTACTGATGGAATGGAGCGCGCACCTGCACGTGGGATGTTGCGTGCCGTTGGAATGGGCGATGAGGATTGGGTCAAACCTCAAATTGGTATCGCATCCTCTTGGAATGAAATCACACCATGTAATTTATCTCTCGATCGCTTAGCAAAAGCATCTCGTCAAGGCGTCATCGATGCCGGCGGTTTTCCAATGCAGTTTGGAACGATTTCGGTCTCTGATGGAATCTCAATGGGGCATGAGGGAATGCATTTTTCATTAGTTTCCCGTGAAGTAATTGCAGACTCTGTTGAGACTGTGATGCAGGCCGAGCGTTTAGATGGAATGGTTACTTTTGCAGGGTGTGATAAATCACTTCCTGGCATGATGATGGCAGCTGCACGTATCGATGTCGCGAGCGTTTTTGTTTATGCGGGCTCTACACTGCCGGGTCAAGTAGATGGAAAAGATGTAACGATTATCGATGCCTTTGAAGCAGTTGGTGCATGTGCTCGAGGTTTCATTACTCAAGAGCGTGTTGATCAAATTGAACGTGCAATCTGCCCTGGCGAAGGCGCATGCGGTGGAATGTATACAGCCAACACAATGGCAAGCATCGCCGAAGCGATTGGATTATCACTTCCTGGTTCGGCTGCACCTCCTGCAGTTGATCGCCGCCGAGATGCATTTGCAGTTAAATCTGGCGCTGCTGTTGTCGAACTCATCCGTGCCGGTATTACTACACGAGATATTTTGACCAAGCGGGCATTTGAAAATGCAATCACAATTTTGATGGCACTTGGAGGTTCAACCAATGCCGTGTTGCACTTGCTAGCAATTGCTCACGAAGCAGATGTTGATTTAGAGCTCAATGATTTTCATCGTATTGGATCAAAAGTTCCCTTACTTGGCGATCTCAAACCATTCGGTCGATTCGTTATGAGTGATATGGATAAAATCGGGGGAGTCCCTGTAATTCTCAAAGCACTCCTTGATGCAAAAATGTTACACGGCGATGTATTAACTGTTACTGGTAAGACAATGGCTGAAAACTTAGCCGATATAAATCCACCAGATCCAGATGGTGAAATTTTGCGTGCATCATCAAAGCCACTTTCAACCGATGTTGGTATAACAATTTTAGGTGGAACGTTGGCATCTGAAGGCGCAGTATGTAAGACAGCAGGAATTGGAATCGAATCATTTGAAGGCCCAGCTCGAGTTTTCGAACGCGAACAAGCGGCGATGGATGCCCTTGAAAACGGCACAATTCAAGCCGGAGATGTTGTTGTGATTCGTTATGAAGGACCTAAAGGCGGTCCCGGAATGCGCGAGATGCTCATGATCACGGGTGCAATCAAAGGCGCCGGTCTTGGCAAAAGCACGCTGCTCCTTACAGATGGCCGTTTTTCTGGAGGCTCTACTGGGCTATGTGTTGGCCACGTTGCTCCAGAGGCTGTCGACGGCGGCCCCATAGCTTTCATAAAAGATGGTGATGTGGTGCGCATCGATATCACCGCCAGAACTCTGGATTTACTCGTTGATGCAGATGAGCTTGCAGCCCGAAAAGTTGGCTGGAAACCGCTGACTCACTCATACACTCGCGGAGTCCTTCATAAGTACTCGAAATTAGTGGGCTCAGCATCTAAAGGCGCAGTTTGCGACTAGAAATGTTCAAATTGTGAGATGTGCATCTCACGCCTTGACTCATTTGAGAAGCTGTTGGAGAATATGGCCATGTTTACAACAGTTGTTGTGGTGATTTAAAAGCGCGTGATCTAGCAATTCGATCGCGCGCTACCCTCAGTTAATCTGAGGGTTTTTTCATTTACAAGGATTGCAGATAAGAGAAATCGGATGAGATTGGAAAGGAGTAAGAAGATGGCACACGTACCAACTGCCAACGGCACCGCAATGACTGGAGCTACTTCATTGGTGAAAAGCCTTGAAGCAGCCAACGTTGATGTGATGTTTGGTATTCCGGGCGGAGCAATTCTTCCTGCTTATGATCCGATATATGACTCAACGATTCGACATATTTTAGTTCGTCACGAACAAGGTGCTGGACACGCTGCAACTGGATATGCCCAAGTGACTGGCCGTGCAGGAGTTTGTATTGCAACTTCCGGACCTGGAGCGACAAATTTAGTCACACCACTTGCAGATGCCGCCATGGATTCAGTTGCTGTAGTTGCAATTACTGGACAAGTCCCATCAGTTGCAATTGGTACCGATGCTTTCCAAGAGGCTGATATTCGTGGAATAACCATGCCATTTACTAAACATAATTTTCTTGTGACCAACCCCAATGAAATTCCACGGGTAATCGCAGAGGCTTTTCACATAGCAACCTCTGGGCGTCCAGGCCCTGTGCTGGTTGATATTGCAAAAGATGCGCTCCAAATGCAGACAACATTTAACTGGCCTACGTCAATAAATTTAGCGGGATATAAACCACAAATTCAACCAAATCAAAGTGCGATTAATGATGCAGCATCACTTATCGCTCAATCTGCAAAACCAGTCTTTTATGTTGGTGGCGGTGTCATTAAAGCCAATGCTTCACGTGAACTACTGGAGTTGGCACAGCTTCTTGGCGCACCTGTCGTAACAACACTTATGGCGCGCGGTGCCTTTCCTGATTCGCATCCATTACACATGGGAATGCCTGGAATGCACGGCACAGTTGCAGCAGTAACTGCGCTACAAAAGGCTGATTTACTTATTACTTTAGGTGCTCGCTTTGATGATCGAGTAACCGGCAAGCTCTCTAGCTTTGCCCAAAATGCCAAAGTGATTCATGCAGATATTGATCCAGCCGAAATCGGAAAAAACCGCTACGCAGATGTTGCAGTAATTGGTGATCTACGCGAAACAATTAAGGCTTTAATTCCTGCGCTATCAGCCGCACTATCTAAAGGCAGGGTTGACCTTTCCCCTTGGATGGAAAGTGTCAATAAACTCAAATCCACATATCCATTGGGGTATGACACTCCTGCAGACGGTGCGCTTTCTCCGCAGTTTGTCATCGAGCGACTTGGCAAAATCTGCGGACCAGATACGATTTTTGCTGCAGGTGTTGGACAACATCAGATGTGGGCTTCTCAATTTATTAGTTATGAGAAGCCACGTACATGGCTCAACTCCGGCGGGGCAGGCACAATGGGGTACGCAGTTCCAGCTGCGATGGGTGCCCAAGTTGGTGCTCCAGATACAACAGTATGGGCGATTGATGGCGATGGTTGCTTCCAAATGACAAATCAGGAGCTTGTTACCTGTGCACTCAATAATATTCCGATTAAAGTTGCAATTATTAATAATGAAAGTCTGGGCATGGTTCGCCAATGGCAAACCCTGTTCTATGACAGCCGATATTCAAATACAAGCCTTGAATCTAAGCGCATTCCAAACTTTCCAATGTTGGCGCAGGCGATGGGATGTGTTGGGCTCTCGTGCGATAGCCCCGCAGATGTCGATGCCACGATTGAAAAGGCAATGTCAATCAATGATCAACCGGTCGTGGTTGATTTTCGCGTTCATCGCGATGCGATGGTTTGGCCGATGGTGGCAGCTGGTACCTCAAATGATGAAATCATGATCGCTCGCGCTACTGCGCCCGACTGGGATTCACAGGAGCTCTAATGACAATTCATAAGTTAGAAGTTCTCGTTGAAAATGAGCCAGGCGTACTTGCTCGTGTGGCCGGCTTGTTTGCTCGCCGTACGTACAACATTGACTCACTTGTTGTTGGCCCGACTGAAAACCCAAAGATTTCCAAAATGATTATTGAAGTGAGCGTAGAAGGTCACTCACTTGAGCAAGTTATCGCCCAGTTAGATAAGTTAATAAATGTGATCCGCATCGAAGAGATTCTCGAAGGTGCGATCAGTAATACCAAACACGACACTCAACCCGATTACCAGAACTAAGGAGAAATACCGTGGCAGCAACGATGTATCACGAAGAGGATGCAGATCTATCCATCATCCAGGGTCGCAAAGTCGCGATTATCGGTTACGGCTCACAGGGACATGCGCATGCACTAAGCCTTCGCGATAGCGGCGTCGATGTTCGTATTGGTCTTAAAGAGGGATCAGCATCCCGCGCAAAGGCAGAGGCCGAGGGTCTACGCGTCCTTAGTGTTGCCGATGCCGTAAAAGAGGCCACGGTAATTATGATTTTGGCACCCGATCATCTACAGCGCCACATTTATACAGAATCAATTTTGCCTAACCTTAAAGATGGCGATGCATTGTTCTTCGGACATGGTTTCAACATTCGTTTTGGTTATATCAAGCCATCAGCAAATGTTGATGTCTGTATGGTTGCACCAAAGGGTCCTGGCCACTTAGTTCGTCGTGAGTATGTCGCTGGTCGCGGAGTTCCAGTAATTGTTGCTGTTGAGCAAGATGCGTCTGGAAATGCATGGCCTCTAACACTTTCATATGCAAAAGGAATCGGTGGCTTGCGTGCCGGTGGAATTTTGACAACATTTACAGAAGAGACAGAGACCGATTTATTTGGTGAGCAGTCAGTTCTTTGTGGCGGCGCATCACAACTGGTTATGTATGGCTTTGAAGTTCTTACTGAGGCTGGATATCAGCCAGAAGTTGCCTACTTTGAATGTTTGCACGAACTTAAATTAATCGTAGATCTTATGTACGAAGGTGGAATCGCAAAGCAACGTTGGTCGGTATCTGATACTGCAGAGTTTGGAGACTACGTCTCAGGTCCACGTGTGATTGATCCACGCGTTAAAGAGAATATGAAGGCAGTCCTAGCCGATATTCAAAGTGGTGTTTTTGCTAAGCGCTTTATCGATGACCAAGAAGCAGGAGCTCCAGAGTTTAAAGCACTTCGCGTCAAGGGTGAGACTCACCCAATTGAGGCCGTTGGTCGCGAACTTCGCAAGATGTTCTCATGGATTAAATCTACAAAGGCTGATGATTACCAAGAAGGTAACGCTGCGCGTGGCTAAACCCATCGTTCTAATCGCCGAAGAGTTAAGTCCTGCAACTGTTGATGCCCTTGGTCCAGATTTCGAAGTCATTAATTGTGACGGCGCAGATCGTAGCCAACTTTTAGCTGCACTTGCTAAAGGAGTCGATGCTGTACTCATCCGCTCTGCAACCAAGATGGATGCAGAAGCGATTGCTGCAGCAAAGGGATTGAAAGTTATTGCACGTGCAGGTGTTGGTTTAGACAATGTTGATATTCCGGCGGCAACTGCTGCAGGTGTCATGGTTGTCAACGCTCCAACATCAAACATCGTTAGTGCCGCAGAGCTTGCAATTGCGCTCCTGCTTGCCTCGGCCCGATTCATCTCTCCTGCGCATGCGGCGCTTCGAAATGGAAAGTGGGCGCGATCTAAATACACCGGAGCTGAACTGTTTGAAAAAACTTTAGGCATCGTTGGATTTGGTCGCATCGGTCAGCTAGTTGCCGCTCGCATGCAGGCCTTTGGTATGGATGTGATTGCTTATGATCCATATCTACAGCCTGCACGTGCGGCTCAATTAGGTGTTCGCTTAGTTGATTTAGATGAGCTCTTGCGCATATCTGACTTCATCACCATTCACCTGCCTAAGACTAAAGAGACCGCAAACTTAATCGGCGTTGAGGCGCTGAAGAAAGTTAAGCCTTCAGTACGCATTGTTAATGCGGCTCGAGGCGGTGTCCTTGATGAAGCAGCGCTCTATGACGCAATCGTCGAAGGACGTGTTGGCGGTGCTGGGCTCGATGTTTTTTCAACCGAGCCATGCACAGACTCACCGTTATTTACTTTAGATAACGTCGTTGCAACCCCACATTTAGGTGCATCAACCGATGAGGCACAAGAGCGTGCAGGCATTGCTGTTGCTGTCTCAGTTCGCAAAGCGCTAGCTGGCGAACTTGTTCCAGATGCCGTAAATGTAAAGGGTGGCGTCATTGCCCAAGAGATACGACCAAGTCTGCCTCTCGTTGAAAAGATGGCGCAGATCGCAACCGAACTTCTTGGTGAAGTACCAGTGCACATGGATATTCAAGTGCGGGGTGAAATTGCAGTTCATGACTCATCTATTCTGGC
>WLOR01000022.1 GCA_009699165.1 Actinomycetota bacterium
CTGCTGCCTCTGCCGCTGCAATGCGTACTTCGAGTTCAGTTATCACCTCGCGCACTACATCGCTATAGATTGCCATCGAATTCATAGCCTTTGACTGTCCTCGCCAGTGCATCGCAATGTACGGTGTTTTAAGTTCGGCAGCTACCGACATCATCTCTGGATCAGCTAAGCCAGCACTCACATCGTTAATAATCTGCGCACCTGCAGCAATAGCAGCGCTGGCAGTACTAGCCCGCATAGTGTCAATGCTGATTGGAACTCCAAATCCAGCTAGCTCGCTAATCACCGGGATAACTCGTGCAATTTCTTCGGCTTCACTAACACGATCTGCGCCAGGACGTGTCGATTCGCCTCCAATATCGATAATGTCTACACCCTCGGAAATCATCTCCTGCGCACGTTTAACTGCAGATGCCAATGAGTTATGTTTTCCACCGTCGGCAAAAGAATCTGGTGTGACATTTAAAATTCCCATGATCTTCATGGATTTACCGATGCGTTATGAGACTTATCGCTTCGGCGCGAGTAGCGGCATTAAGCAATGCGCCACGGACTGCGCTCGTCGTTGTACGGGCTTGGGACTTCTTGACTCCGCGCATGGACATGCATAGATGTTCGCAGTCGATAATAACAATCACGCCGAGTGGATCCAGAATCTCAACTAATGCATCTGCGATTTGAGTAGTCAATCTCTCTTGAACCTGAGGACGCTTTGCATACACATCCACTAAACGTGCCAACTTTGAAAGTCCGGTAATTTTTCCGCGCGGGATGTAACCGATGTGGGCCACACCATGGAATGGAGTTAGGTGGTGCTCGCAATGTGAAAAAACTTCGATATCTCTAACAATAACTAGCTCTTCATGTCCGATATCAAATGTTGTGGTTAAAACATCTTCGGGCGACTGCCAAAGACCACCGAAGTTTTCTTTCATGGCCCGTGCAACGCGAGCAGGGGTCTCTTTTAGGCCCTCGCGATCTGGATCTTCACCCAGGGCAAGCAAGAGTTCGCGAACCGCACGTTCGGCACGCTCTTGGTCATATGCAGCCGATGCCCGGCCATCTGTCACGGAAACTTTATTGATCGTCACTTGTGGCCTTCTTGCGACGTGTTGTCTTCTTAACAACTTCCACAACAGCTACTCGCTCTGGAACTTCAACAGGTGGTTGATCTGATGGGACGCGAGTTACCGATCCTGTCCATGCGGGTCTTGCAGTGACAGATTTAACTTTCTTAAAGATCTCAGCAATCTCATCTTTATTTATAGTCTCTTTATCAAGAAGTACTAAGACCATCTTATCTAAAATATTGCGGTTTGCGACCAAGATGTCGAAGGCCTCTTGGTGGGCGTTCTCAATGAGTTTTCGGATTTCAGTATCGACTAATCCGGCAATGCTTTCGGAGTAGTCACGTTGATGTCCATAGTCGCGTCCCATGAATGGAGCATCACTACTTGCACCTAATTTGATTGCACCGATTGCCTCAGTCATTCCATACTGCGTAACCATGGCACGGGCCAAGGCTGTGGCCTTTTCAATATCATTTGAAGCACCGGTTGAAGGGTCATGGAAGATTAACTCTTCGGCCGCGCGTCCACCTAGTGAATACGCTAATTGGTCTAAGAGTTGATTGCGTGTAGTGGAGTAACGATCTTCATCAGGAAGGATCATCGTGTAACCAAGTGCTCGTCCGCGCGGCATGATCGTAATCTTATGAACAGGATCTGTATGCGGAAGTGCATGTGCAACTAATGCGTGACCAGCTTCGTGATAAGCGGTAACTCGACGCTCGTCATCACTCATGATGCGAGATTTACGTTGAGGCCCTGCCATTACTCGATCAATTGCCTCATCAAGTTCGGAGTTTGAAATAACCTTTTTCTCTTCGCGGGCCGTTAAAAGCGCGGCTTCATTGAGAACATTTGCCAGATCTGCACCAGTAAAGCCCGGCGTACGGCGGGCATAGTCGATGAGTTTTACATCATCACTGATTGGCTTATTTTTCGCATGTACCGCAAGAATTGCCTCGCGACCTTTAAGGTCTGGGCGGTCTACTGCGATCTGGCGATCGAAACGACCTGGACGTAGTAACGCTGGATCTAAAACATCTGGGCGATTAGTCGCAGCGATGAGAATAACCTTTGTGTTTTCTTCAAAGCCATCCATCTCAACAAGTAATTGATTGAGAGTTTGTTCGCGTTCATCATGTCCGCCACCCATGCCTGCGCCACGTTGACGACCAACGGCATCGATTTCATCGACAAAGACAATAGACGGTGAGTTCTCTTTTGCTTGGTTGAATAAATCGCGCACGCGAGCAGCGCCGACACCAACAAACATTTCAACAAAATCAGATCCAGAGATTGAATAAAAAGGAACACCGGCTTCGCCAGCTACCGCACGTGCTAGAAGCGTCTTACCGGTTCCGGGAGGACCAAAGAGCAGTACTCCTTTTGGAATCTTTGCTCCCAGTACTCCGTACTTTTCGGGATTAGCAAGAAAATCTTTTATCTCTTCAAGTTCAGCGATTGCTTCATCAGCACCTGCAACATCTTTGAAAGTCGTCTTAGGGACATCATTGTTTTGAAGTTTTGCGCGAGACTTTCCAAACTGAAAGACCTTGTTGCCGCCTTGTGCTTGGCCCATCATCCAGAAAAATAGGAATCCGATAAGCAAGAAAGGAATTATCGAGAAGAGAAATGAGACAAGTAGTGATTGTGTAGGAACGCGAACATTCCAACCCTCTGAAGGTGGGTTAGAGGTAAGTGCATCAACAATCGTCGGCTCTTGGCGGGCTACGTATGAAGCCTCTACCTTGCTTGCCCCTTTAATAAGAGTGCCTGGCTTTAATATAAGTCGTATCTTCTGATCTTTATCTACAACTTCGGCTGATAAAACATTTGACTGCGAGATTGCATCTAAGGCTTGAGAAGTTTCGATCTGGGTATAACGGTTTCCGGCGGCGGTTATCTGTCCAAATAGAGAAACGGCAAGAATTGCAACCAGAATCCAGAAAAGTGGCCCTCGAAAGATTCGACTGGCGCGAGTTGCTGGCTTCTTAGGATTGGAACTTCCAGCAAAACTCTTTTTAAGTGGACTCTTGGTCACTGGCTTCTTGACTGGTTTCTTCGCTTCAGACATTTATATTTCTCGTTTCTTATGAAGATCTATGAATACATGTGCTTAGCAAGCACAGCAATAAATGGCAGGTTACGATATTTTTCATCAAAGTCGAGTCCATATCCGACAACAAAGTCTGTTGGAATTTCGAATCCAACGTACTTCACATCGACCTTTACCTTTGCGGCCTCTGGTTTGCGCAATATTGAAAGAATTTCAACACTACCAACTCCGCGAGATTCAAGATTGGCCTTTAGCCAAGAAAGTGTCAGACCTGAATCAACAATATCTTCGACGATTAAAACATTTCTACCAGTGATATCGCGATCTAAATCTTTAAGAATTCGAACAACTCCACTTGATTTAGTTCCAGAGCCATATGAAGAAACTGCCATCCAATCCATTTCTACGTGACGTTGCAAAGCTCGTGAAAGATCGGCCACTGCCATGACCGCTCCTTTGAGTACGCCAATTAAAAGTAAATCGCGTCCTTCATAATCTTTATCAACGCGCGCAGCTAACTCTTTGATCTTTGCTTGCAACTCTTCTTCGGTCACAACAACGCGTTCGATATCATTCTCAACTCTGGCTAAATCCACGAAGGCTCCCTCTGGCTCAAGTACGTAAGAGCGAAAGTCTGCCCGAAAAACGCTCAACCTTCACACCACCGGGCAGGTGAGATGCCCCTTGCCCGCTCCATGCCGTGATTAACGCCTCAACAGAGGCCACATGCTCGGCCGAAATTGAACCTGAGGGAGCACCTGCGGCGTAAATGGCGCTACGGATGATTCTGCTGCGAATCGCACGTGGCAAGGCGGCCAGGTGGGCACACTCCAAATCGCTCAGATTAAGCTCTCGGATTTCACGCTCTGCCCAAGAATCGAGGGCATCGGCATCTTGGCGTAGCAGCTGGGCACTTCGTGCAAGGGCCAGGGCGATACCAGGTCCAATTGTCTTTTCAAGTGTCGGCAGCGCCTCTGTCCGGACACGAACTCGAGCAAAGTGTGAATCAAAGTTGTGTGGATCATTCCATGCAATTAGACCAACTTCGTTGCAGAGATTTTCAGTTTGTATCCGAGTGATTGAAAGTAGTGGCCGAATATATTTTCCGTGGTGTTCAGACATGCCAGATAAGGATCGAGTTCCCGAACCACGAGCTAAGCCTAACAAAACAGTCTCTGCTTGATCATCAAGTGTGTGACCTAAAAATATCCCGGCTGCATTTAATCTTTCCCCTACCAAATCAAGTGCTTCATAACGCGCTTTGCGCGCAGAGGCTTCAACTCCTTCGGTAATTTCAACGGTGACCTTCTCAATAGTTGTTTCGATTCCTAATGACTTAAGTTGCTCAACAACTTTCATCGCTTGATTAGAAGAACCTGATTGCAATTGGTGATCTACGGTGACCGCCTGCAACTGAAGTGCTAGTTTTGGCGCTTCGCATGAAAGTGCATATGCAAGTGCGAGTGAGTCGGCACCACCTGAAACCGCGACGAGGATTAAATCTCCGGCTTCAAATTTCTCAAGCCATGTTCGTACTGCAGTACGGATCACCGGTGCAGTTGATTTCATACGCTAAGACTAGACCCGACCACCAAATGGCATAAGCCCTTTAACGCTGTAGATGCTCGAGTAAATCAATCCTGTTTTCTTTGAGTTTGCTTCCCACATCATTCCATTTCCCGCATAGATTGTGATGTGGTGAATCGTTGAGATAGTGCCCTTATATGAGTAGAACAGAAGGTCACCTGGCTCAATGTCATTGAGTGAAACGTGCTTGGTATAGCCCGAATAAAGGGCAGAGTTAAGTCGATCCCAATCTGGCCAGTTAAGCCCTGCGTATCTGTATGCAGCAAAAACAAGCCCAGAGCAGTCGAATGAGTTAGGACCTTGCGTCCCCCATACATATGGCTTACGCGCCAATACTTGTTTTTTGGCATATGCAACTGCTTTCAAGCGCTGGGCTTGAGAAGTTCTAATAGTTGATCGGCCTTTAAATCCAATATCTGGCCAAATTTTTGCTTGACCCGCGGTTTGGCCAGCTTGATTTGCTTGCGCCTCTTCTAAGAGTGCGAGCTGGCGTTGTTGTTCGAGTGTCGTGCGAACTTTACGTGCACTTAATAACTCTTTCATTAATTGATCTTGAATCTTTTGTAGCTTAGCAACTTCCTTTGCTTGCGCCGCTTTTGCATCATCGGCAATCTTCTTTGCAGCGGCAACTTTTTCAGTCGCTTTCTGCTGAGCAACTTTTGCAATATCAGCTGCCTGTTTTGCTGCACGAGCAATAACTTCGGCAGCTTTAAAACGCTCTAATGCAATTGTGTTTTTAGAGCCTAAAGTACTGAGCAAACTTAGTTGATCTACTAAATCTTGTGGGCCGTTGGCGCTAAGTAATGGTTCGATATCGGTCATGCTTCCACCCAATATGTAGGCATTCGATGCTAGTCGCCCAATTACTCGATGCGCTTCCTCAACAGCTGCTGCAGTCTCGGCTGCGTACTTCGCCGCTGCGCGCGCTGCAGCTTCGGCAACCGCCAACTCCTGTTGTGCTTTTCTATACAGCGCTGTAGCGGCATTTGCCTTTGCGGTTAAAGCTCTCAGACTTTGATTTGCTGCAGCTAACTTTGCTGCTTGCGCTTCGGCTGCTTTTTTCTTGGCCGCTTCAATCTTCTTGGCCGCTTCAATCTGAGCCAAAGTCGGTTTTGGGGTCTTTGCTAGCGCCGGCGCTGTAGTCAGCGTCAGTGCAGCAATGAGCGCAAAAGAAATCGCTCTATATTTTTTCAAATTTAGACCTCCGAGGGAAGGCCTTAAGAATAAATGAGCAGTCTTAGAAAAGTCGGGTAATACGTGCTGGTGTCATCAATTAGATACATCACGGCGTACAAATAGATAAGTGGCTATGACTGCCCCTACTGCAACGTATATTCCACCTACTAATAAGGCGTGCGAGTATTCAACTCCATTTGCCGAACCCATTGGCGCGCCACCTGATGCAATCGAGGCTAACTGCGCCCCTGGTAACCAGTTTTGTAATGAGTTCTTTACTGCAATTAAAAGGTTCTCAACGATTAGCAACCATAAAACGCCGAGAGAAATTGCGCTGATAGGCGAGCGAAGTAAAAGTCCCAACACCATTCCAATAGTCCCAAAGCCTATGACTGAGATAATAATGTTTATAAAAGCTGTAAAGAGTGCGTGACGTCCATCTGCGTTAAACCAAAGATCCGTTGAAACTTTTGCGCGTGGCGCCAAAAGTAGTGAGGCTGTAATACTCACAAAGGCTGACAAAATAATCATAATCAATGCAAATAACTTCATCGCAATGAATTTTCCAGCTAATACACGCATGCGTCCGGGTTGGCGTACCAAAATATTACGTAATGTGCCATAGGTATATTCCTGGGCGCTCTGAGCCGCAAAGACGCAGAGCGCAATTATCCCCAAGAAGCCGCCGACACTACTAAAGCCTTGGACTCCACCAGTGGCAAGGCTCAAGACTTCGCGTCCAACCATTCGACCACGGTCTGAGTTTCCATCTGGTGAGTCAATAAGTAAGAAAAGAAGTGATGAAAAAAGTGCACTAAAAAATGCCACAGCTCCCATCGTGCCCAGAAATAACGTTGGCCGACGTAGCTTTCTTAACTCTGCAATTGCAACATTCCACATTATTTTTCACCTGTCATTTCAAAGAATGTTTCTTCTAAATTAGGAAGTTGTGGTGTGAGCTGCGAGAGAGTTATGCCCGCCTCAAAAGCTGCACGGTTGAAATCAAGAGCCCAGTTAGCTGGACCTTCGACATGGACCGCGCCGTCTCTAATCATTGCGTGATGTCCTGCTGCTTCTGCAATACCAAGAAGTGTCACGAGCTCAGTCTCGTTAGCGCCTTTTGCAATAATGATTGGTTGTTGGTCAAGCATCAAATCTGTCATCTTGCCAGTGAAAACAACTTCACCCTTTCGCAACATCACTAAGTAGTCACTAATGAGTTCGAGCTCTGATAAAAGGTGGGAGGAGACAAATACTGATGTTCCTTCATTGGCTAGCGAGCGCAAAAGTGCACGCACCTCTTGGATACCCTCGGGATCTAAACCGTTTGTTGGTTCATCGAGCATCAATAGCTTGGGGTTAGGCAATAGCGCAGCTGCAATCCCTAATCGCTGCTTCATTCCTAATGAATATGTCTTGTACTTTGATTTTCCGCGATCCCCTAGACCCACTTGATCCAGAAGATGCTGCACGCGATCAGTTGAAAAACCGCCGAGAGATGCTAAATAGTTAAGGTTTTCTTTGCCACTCAAGGCTGGGTAGAAAGCTGGTCCTTCAATCATCGCTCCAACGCGCGGTAAGTACCGCTCGGGGTGCTCAATTGACTCGCCTAGAATCTCACCGGTTCCGCCAGTTGGAGTAATTAGTCCAAGGAGCATGCGCATCGTCGTTGTTTTGCCGGATCCATTAGGGCCAACGAAGCCACAGATTGTGCCTAAAGGGATCTCAAAGGTTGCATGGGATACGGCAGTTCTTTCACCGTATTTCTTGCTCAAATCCGTGACAGATATCGCAGTGTTAGACATAGGGCCAACTCTGCCACAATTAGCCAATGAGTACACCATGGGGATATCGCCCAAGAAATAATCGCGACGAGCCACAATGGGATGTCCATCCACAAACACATGCAGTACGGGCTGGGTTAGCACGCTCGGGTTATGGCGAAACCTCTGAGGCACTTTATTTAAATAGTGGTTTTACTTACTCTTCGGCCGAAGAGGCATTTGATTCATTTGCCGAAGAGACCGATCACTTTTTATATAGTCGATTCCACAATCCAACGGTTGCTATGTTTGAAAAACGTTTAGCTGCTATTGAGGGTGCTGATTACTGCGTTGCAACAGGATCTGGAATGTCTGCAATGTTTTCATCACTCGCCTGTCTTGTTGAGCAAGGTGACCACGTTGTTGCATCAGCTGCAATGTTTTCATCATGCCATGTTGTCATTACAGAGTTCTTGCCAAAGTGGGGCGTTACTTTTGAATTAGTTAAAGGAAATGATCCTGCTGCATGGGCAAAGGCATTGAGTCGGCCAACAAAGGCTGTGTTCATCGAGACTCCAAGTAATCCACTGATGGAGATTGTTAATATTCAAATGGTCAGTGATTTGGCACATCAAGTTGGTGCAACTGTAATCGTAGATAACGTTATGGCCTCACCTGTATTACAAAAGCCTTTGCAACTTGGGGCTGATGTTGTTATGTACTCTGCAACCAAACACATCGATGGACAGGGACGTGTTTTGGCTGGAGCAATTCTTGGATCATCGTCTTATATCCATGAAAAGTTAATGCCATTTACGCGTCATAGCGGTCCATCACTTAGTCCATTCAATGCATGGGTACTCGTAAAATCTCTTGAAACCATGCACATGCGCGTTGAGCGGATGGTAGCTAACGCGCAAGAGATCGCCGAGTACTTAGAGGGCAGACCAGAGATTAAATCCGTTCGCTTTCCAGGACTTAAGTCTCACCCAGATCACGATTTAGCCATGCAACAGATGGCTGGTGGCGGAACCACAATAGGTATTGAGTTTGTTGGCGATCAAGCACAGGTATTTGCCTTCATGAATAAGTTGCGCATCATTGATATCTCGAACAACCTAGGTGATAGCAAGTCACTTATTACTCACCCTGCAACATCTACGCATAGACGATTAGCACCTGAAGTCCAGGCTGAAATGGGTATCACACCTTCAGTACTGCGATTATCGGTTGGACTTGAGCACTCAACGGATTTGATTAAAGATTTAGCTCAAGCACTTAGTTGAGCCAGAACCAAAACAACTGACAGCAGACTTAAATAAGTTATCGACCACTGGAAGATTTTTCCAGCAGTTTTTCCATAATCAGGTGAGCTTTCTTTGAGGGCGACAAGTTCGCGTGCAAATACCAAGCCAAGTAAAACTGTAATGACAAGTGACCATGTTGGTAGTTCGGCAGAAAGAATTAACCAGATTGAAGATGCAATCATCAAAATTGTATGCAACCACATCTCACGATAAACGCGAGCCTTAGTTGCCACAACTGGGAGCATTGGAATCCCGGCCGCAGAATAATCATCTTTATATTTAATCGCGAGTGCCCAAAAATGTGGTGGAGTCCAAAAGAAAATCACCATGAAGAAAGCGAGCGCAGTAAATGAAAGTGAGTTAGTGACTGCTGCCCAACCAATTAAAACAGGCATACATCCGGCTGCGCCGCCCCAAACAATGTTCTGTGAAGTTCTGCGTTTTAAAGCGATGGTGTACACCAAGACATAAAATGCGATTGCGATAAATGAAAGTAGTGTTGCAAGCGGGGTTGTGAAAAACCAGAAAAGTATCAAAGATAGCAACCCAATTAGTGTGGCAAAGATGGCTGCATTTGTTTTGCTCAAAACTCCAGTTACGATAGGTCGTTTGGATGTTCTCGCCATTAATTTATCGATGTCACTTTCAATCACCATGTTAAAAGCGTTTGCACTTCCTGCCGCTAGAGTCCCAGCGATAATGGTGATTGCGACTAGAGAGAATGCTGGTAGCCCTTTGGCTGCAAGGACCATAGCTGGCAGCGTTGAGACCAGAAGGAGCTCCACGACCCGAAGTTTCATCAGATCTAGATATCCACGCACGGTGCTCTTCACTGTCTTAGATTACTCAGCAACCTAGTGTCAGTCTCACAGTTTCTTCTCAGCCTTTGGAGATAGTTTTCGTCTCACGGAAAGGGGCACACCATGACACCTCCAGAGAAACCCGAATGGATTCAGATCGCTGAAGCAGAGAACGCTTCTTCGCCGCGGAAGATTTCAAAGAGCTTACCCATAATGGCATTTGTGGTCTCAGCATTGATCATAGGAGCCGGTGCAGTCCTAGCCCAAACACAGGATGAAAGTCCAGCTAATGCAGTTGAAAATACTCAACAAGTAGTCCAAAGCAGCCCATCAACGCCCACTAGCCAAGCATCGCAGGTGGTTACGACTAAAGCTTCATCAACTCAATCGGCAGCGACCCCATCAAAGAGTGCGGTAGCACCGTCGACAACTCCATCAGTAACCCCGTCATCAACATCTTCGGGTGTAGCTAATCCTTCGATTGGCACTATGCCGACCGGTGGCGAAGGTGATGAAGGCGAAGATGATGAAGGTGAAGGTGATCATCACAGCCGAAAGCATGGACAAGATGGCGAGCATGATAGCGAAGGCGAAGATGATTAATCTCTAACCATTAGAGTTAGGGAATGCTCCGCAAAATATTTACTTATGGACTGCTAATTTCTCTATGCAGTTTTGCAATACCTGCGCACAGCGAAGCTTTATCAAGCCAGACCAAAATGGTCTTAGTCAAGACTATCAATGGCTCAATCTCTCCAAAATCTGTGAGATCTTCGGGCACCGGTCTTGTAAGTGCACACAATATGATGTACAGACATAGTGTGACTATTTATGATGCCAATACTTTCGAATTGATTAAAACTATCCCTGACTCTGTACAGCTTTCAAAATTCGGCTATTCACAATATTCAACAATATTCAAAGGCGCACCAGTTGAAGGCGCTTATTCGCCAGATGGAAAGTATTTATACGTAACAAATTATTCAATGTATGGCAAAGGATATAACCGGGAAGGTCATGACACTTGTTCGCCAGCTTCTCATTACGACAACAGCTTCCTCTATAGAATAAATCTGAGCAGCTACGAGATTGATGCTGTCTATCCAGTTGGATCTGTTCCTAAAGTTGTAGAAGTTACTCCAAATAATAAATATATCCTGGTTTCTAACTGGTGCTCGTATGACTTAAAAGTAATCTCAGTGGCGACCCAAAAGACCGTGAAAAGCCTGAAAATTGGGCGCTACCCTCGTGGAATTGCCGTAAGCAATGATAGTAAAACCGCTTATGTCGCTGAAATGGGCGGAAGCAAAATACATGTTATTGATTTAGAAGATTTCTCAATTTCCTATATCTCAATCGGTGTTACACCTCGGGCAGTCGTTTTATCACCTGATAATACAAAGATGTATGTCACCCTTAATCTCTCTGGAAAAGTCGCTGCATGGGATTTAGTTGCTCATAAGAGCTTAGGCACGGTTACTACCGGAAAGGCTGCACGTTCATTGGCAGTCTCTAGCGATGGAAGCGCATTATTTGTTGTTAACTTTACGAGCAACTCTGTTTCAAAGGTGCGAACTAGTGATTTAAAAGTTCTGCAAACAGTTAAAGCGTGTAACGAACCCATCGGCATTACCTTTGATACACCAACGCAGCGCACATGGGTTGCATGTTATGGTGGATCTATAAAAATCTTCGACAACAAATAACTAGGCTGCGGGTTGGGCTTCAGAGATTTCAGTTGGGATATTTGGAGCGGCAATCCGGCCAAGTATGCGATCGATTGCATCTCTGGCTCTGGATCCAGCTTTAGCGCCTCGGGGGATTTCATCGGCAAGAGTTACAAATATGTACTCTCGATCTGATGATTCAACATAGCCTGCAAGAGTCACTGTTCCATTGAGCGTGCCCGTCTTTGCGTGAACTAATCCAACCGCACTTGGGGCCGTCGACAGAAACCTTGAACGCAATGTGCCGGAAACTCCTCCAACAGGAAGAGATCTGTAGAGAAGGTTATATCGTTCATCATTTCGCACTTTATAGAGAAGCTGACCGAGCATTGCAGCGGTAATTCGGTTCTGCTTTGAGAGACCACTTGCATCAGCGACAACTAACTGTGTCGAATCAATGTTAAAACTTCCAAGAATTTCAGCAAAGGTTGCACTTACACCGATATCGTTAAATGTGTATCCGGCGGCGCGGGCTGAAAGCCTAGCCAAGCGTTCTGCTAGCAAGTTATCACTCCATTTAAGCGTAAAATCAAGCACTTTGTCGAGCGTTGGAGACGTATCCCCCACGACAAAACTCTCTGCATTCAGTGAAGCTTCATCGCTACTTACAGATTTCATTGTTGGCTTAAACCCTCGCTTTGCCCAAAAGCTTTTTAAGTTTGCGACATCTTGCGAGTAAAGACCTGAGTACAAAACTTTTATTTGCTTTAGAGAGCCCCCATTTGTTCGCTTGAGAGCACTCATCGAGTTAAAAGCTAAATACGGGAGTGACTCACGATTCATTTTCCGGGCAACACTATGGCTTGTACTTATCCAAGGATCAAAACTACCTTGTATTACTAGTGTCTTTTCTTGAACACCGAGTGATACCTCAGTTGTAAATACAGCTTGTGGATCTAAATACTTCAGCGTCGCGACTCCGGAAAGAATCTTCATAACAGATGCGGGCTTTCGTTGCGAGAGAGAGTTTTTCTCATAAACAACTTCACCAGTCTCACCATCAATTAAAATCATCGCTGGATTTGAAAGGGAGGATGCATGCAAAAGCTCATCAAAGACAGGCGGGATTGATGCCACAGAGAGGACGGCTTTGGCCGGAACTATCCCAATAGCCGTTATTGCGGCAAGGAGAAATAACAGAACCTTTTGACGCATCTAATGCTCAGTGCCAGAACGATGCAATAAGAACATTCGTAGTCGTAAGTCCAATGAGCAGAAGCCATATATTTGTCGCAAGAACTGGTTTTTTAACGTTGCGATATCCGATTATTAGAATTGTGATTAACACTAAGAGCTTTATTCCAATTTTTGTGTGGTTGAGAACCTCATCGGGGTGCACAGTCGTAAACATGCCAACCATCGCAAGGCCCGCAATGAGCGCGGTCAAACCTGCATGTAGGACCCCAGGGTTAAGCTTTCGGGGGTTTTTATTCCACTGGTGTGCAAGAAGTGAAAGGATTGCAATTACACAGAGGATATGGACTACGTAAGTGATTGTGTTGATAGTGCTCATGTAATCAGTTTAGAGTGCATCTATGTCTACGCCAACAACCCCCGGCACAATTGGTCCTGGTGAGTTTTTCCCAGTAATTGGTGTTGGACCACATGAAAAACCTTGGCCAAAAGGGGCTATGTACGACGAAGAGTTGCTTCTAAATGGAGATCGAAGAAACGTGTTAGATCACTACCGTTACTGGAGCGTTGAAGCCATTGTTGCGGATTTAGATACAAAGCGCCACAAACTTCAGATCGCGATTGAAAACTGGCAACATGATTTAAATATTGGATCAATAGTTAGAACTGCAAATGCGTTTAATGTCTCTGGCGTTCACATCATAGGAAAACGCGATTGGAACAAACGTGGGGCAATGGTGACAGATAGATACCTAACCGTGCACCATCATCCAACTGTGCAAGATTTCGCACTTTGGTGCAAAGAAAATGATTTACCAATTATTGGTATTGATAATGTCCCTGGCTCAAAACAGTTAGAGGCTGCGCAACTTCCTGAAAGCTGTGTGCTTTTGTTTGGTCAAGAGGGTTCAGGAATGTCTGATGAAGGAATCTCTGTGTGTGAAGTTTTATACGAGATAAATCAATATGGTTCGACGCGTTCAATGAATGCATCGGCCGCAGGAGCTATAGCCATGTACCACTGGGCTTTGCAGCACTTGCCACGATGATGAAGCGCTGGCTAACACGAAATCTGGTTCTCTTAACACTTGTTTCACTGGCTCAAGATGCAGCGAGTGAACTTCTATATCCACTCTTACCTATTTTGTTAACTGGTGTAATCGGTGCGGCTCCGTTGGCACTTGGCCTTATTGAGGGCTGTGCTGAAGCCGCTGCCGGATTTACAAAGCTGTTAAGCGGAAAATCAAGTGATCGCATTGGACGAAAACCTTTTGTAATTGCAGGGTACTCACTCGCGGGCTTTGGTAAGGCACTCGTTGTGGTTGCAACTAGCTGGCCATTGGTATTTCTTGGTCGTGTAACAGATCGAATTGGTAAGGGAATGCGAGGTGCACCTCGTGATGCTTTGATTTCGGACTCCGTTGAAAAGGCCTATCTAGGACGTGCATTTGGGTTTCATCGAACTGGAGACAATATTGGTGCAGTAATTGGGCCCGCAATAGCCTTAATTGGCTTATCTATGCTCAATGGTGACGTACGAGCCGTTGCTAAATGGGCTTTAATTCCTGCAGTTATTTCCGGTCTCTTGACACTTTTAGTTAAAGAGAAATTTGTTAAACCTTCCAAAACTACTATAAAGAAATCCGTGCGATCACCACTTCCTTCATCGCTAAAACGCGCAATCGCCCTTCTGGTTTTAATTCAATTAACAAATATCCCGGATGTGCTCTTGTTGCTTCGTTTACATGACATCGGTTTTTCAACTCAAGGGGTAGTTCTTTCATACATGCTCTTTAGTGGGGTAACAGTTCTTGCAGCTTTTCCAGGTGGATACATTGCCGACAAACTTTCTCCGCGGATCGTCTATGCAGTAGGACTACTCGCATTTTCAATCGCTTATGCAATCTTAGGTACAACACATAACCATGGTGTCGCGTTGATTGCACTCGCACTTTATGGTTTGTTTCCAGCACTTACAGATGGTGTTGGTAAAGCTTGGATCGCAGGAATCAGTGAAGTTGAGCATCGTGGCCATTCGCAAGGCGTTTATCAAGCTTCGATGAACTTTGCCGTCCTTGGAGCTGGAATTTGGGGTGGAGCTATGTGGAGTAAAGGAGTTATCCAGTGGCCACTAATTATTGCTGCAGTAGGTGCGCTTATGGGTGCTGCAACTCTTGCAGGAGGCCATCTACTGCGCGCTCGATCATCGCTAAAGTAGATTCATAGGCTTCAATGGATTGGTTATAAGGATCTGGAACTTCAAGTTTGAAGTACTCCGCAGACATTGGATTGATCGCGCAAAGAGTTGGGTCAAAGCTTCGAAGATAAAATACTTTATTGCGTGATTCATCATTGTCGGCGAGATTAACTACGTTTTTAAAATTACTAGAGTCCATTACCAAAATTAAATCAGTCGTAAAAAAATCACTTGATTGAAATTGGCGGGCTGAGTGTGTGTAACGGTATCCGGCATTTTCCCAAACCTTTTGTGATGTCGGGTGTGGGCCCTGGCCTACGTGCCAAGCGCCTGTTCCAGAGCTCTCAACAGTTATTTTCGGAGAGATCCAATCGGATGTACGGTTCGAAAGCACGGCAGCTGCCATCGGCGAACGACAGATATTGCCCATGCAGACCATGTTTATTCGGATTTCAGGCAGAGCTTTTAAGTGCTTAATCAAACCTCTGGCTCATCCTCTAACGCCTCTTTAACAGATTTCAAACGCCGTTCAATCTCATCGGCCTCATCGATTCGCCCCTGCATTCGGAGAATCTTTGCAATGCGAGACTCGACATCGATAATAAATTCAAAGTCCTTTGGCTCATCCTCACTAACAACGGAAAGTACCTGCTCTAGCGTTGCTAATCCATCATCAAACTTCTCTAAAAGTAACTGTGCTTTACCAACTTCAAAGAGCGCAAAAGTCTCACGGCGATGGTCGTGACCTGTTTCAAATACATCTACGGCTTTTCTTGCAGTCTCAAGTGCTAACTCACCCTCATTTAACTCAATAAGACATGAGGCCATCTTTTGATCGCAGCGAGCAACGTGAATCACTTCTTTATTTCGCTTAAATAATTGCCGCGCCTCTTTAAATGAATCTATGGCCTTTTCAAAGTTCTTTAATTCGCGCTCAGCACAACCTATGAGGTGTAGATCATTTGCTGCACCGATTTCATTTCCATCTACTAGATGCTCTTGGGCACATTCACCCATAGTCGTCACAACTTTGTCGTACTGCTTTGATGTGTACCACCATTCACCAAGTGTGCAGGCAAGCTCAAGTGCGATAGGAGATTTATTCTCGCGTAAAATCTCAACGGCTTTGCTCATCGCCGTTGCCGCTTCATCCATTCGTTTTAATTGATTGAGGTTGTATCCAATCGCGGAGTACGCCTGCGCCAGACCTTCACTGGGCGCACTGGCACCAAGGGTTGAATAAATATCGCGCGCAGTTTCGGCGAGCGCTAAAGCCTCGTCATACTGTCCGCGGGCATAGATTCTGGCACTGAGTTCGTAATACGTGCTGGCACGCTCTTCGCCATCGACTTCAGGAATTCGATCCCAGAGCATCTCCTCTGTGATGATTTCTTCCATGTCATCGTCTTC
>WLOR01000023.1 GCA_009699165.1 Actinomycetota bacterium
ACAGACCGCTGTTCACTTCGCTGTACATACTGCATGCCACATGACTTTGCAGCATGGCTACCTAATGAAAAACTTCTGACAACACAAGAGCTCATGATGGTTATAAGCGTTGCAGTTCAGCAGGGGATAGATGAGGTCCGCTTAACAGGAGGCGAGCCGCTTCTTCGGCCAGATATTGTCGAAATCGTTGAGCAGATAGCATCACTTGAGAATGCACCGAAGTTAACGCTAACTACCAATGGAATTCGTCTACCCGAACTGGCTAGTCCACTCGCAAAGGCAGGACTGAGTCGTATCAATGTCAGCCTTGATACTTTAAGTCGTGAGAGATTTAAAACTCTTACATATCGAGATAAGTTTGAAGATGTAATCCTTGGACTCAATGCAGCTAAGGAAGCCGGACTTTTTCCAATAAAAGTTAACTCAGTTTTGCTCAAAGGGATAAACGATGACGAAGCTCCGGCATTGCTTTCGTGGGCACTTGAGAATGAATACTCACTTCGCTTTATTGAACAGATGCCTTTGGATGCTGGAGGGATTTGGGAGCGCGCAACCCTGATTACAGCCGATGAGATTTTTGAGTCACTGTCGTCTGAGTACAAATTGGAGTCTGTAGATGCCCGAGGCTCTTCACCGGCTGAAGAGTTTTATATCAATGGAACAAGTGCAAAAGTTGGAATTATTGGAAGTGTTACGAGGCCATTTTGTGGAGCGTGTGATCGCTTACGCCTCACATCCGATGGACAGCTGCGATCATGCCTATTTTCTAATACCGAAACTGATTTGCGCTCAGTGCTACGAGATGAGACAACTACATATCAAGCTAAGTGTGACCAGATAGCTGCCCGCTTCCAAAAAACAGTTATTAGTAAGCTGCCAGGCCACGGAATAAATGACCCATCATTCATTGCACCACTTCGGCCAATGTCGGCAATCGGAGGTTAGCCTCCCGCAAACTTTGGTAAAACATCGATAACACTTCCATCGTTAACCGTAATTGATAGATCATGGACGACAATAGAGTCCAGAAGAAAACTACACTGTGACAGCACCTTAGCTAGCTCAGGATTATCGCTGCACGCCAATGAGATTATCGAATCCAGCGATGCGGAATCAAAAGTTGCAGCATCAACACCTGCGACTGCTCGCGCCGCTGCAAAATATCTAACTTCTACCCCTTTATTCACGTGGCCATTGTATTGTTAGGTCATGCTCGAGTACATCATCATTTTTGCCGTCGGCATCCTTGTTGGCGGTATTAATGGAATGGCAGGCGGAGCATCGGTGATTTCTTACCCTGTTTTACTTGCAACAGGAATGTCACCTGTAAGTGCCGCAATTTCAAATGCACTTGGTGTGACACCTGCAAACTTTTTCGCACTGATTTCGGTGCGCCAAAAGATGCGGGCCTATTTCCATGAGTATAAGAAGCTCATCATCATTTCAATTGCAGGTTCAACCACTGGCGCGATTCTCTTATTGAATGTTCCGCCAGGTGTATTTGAAAAAATGGTGCCTTTTCTACTTCTCTTTGCCAGTCTCTCATTTCTTATTAAAGCAAAACCCGATCGCGGAGCGCACCATGAGCTTGCCGAGAAGATCGGTATTGGTGCAAGTGGTTTGTACTGCGGCTACTTTGGTCCCGGCCAAGGGGTAATGGTGATTGCTGTCTTGGCGCGTGATACACGACGCGATCCTCAAGGGCTCAATATCGCTAAAAACTTCATAGTCGGCTGGACATCTCTAGTCTCAAATCTGATTTACATCTTTAGCGGCAGAGCCGACTGGCCTGTGGTCATAGCTCTTATGTTAGGGGCGAGCATTGGTGGAACTATCGGAGGGCGCTTAGCTTCGCAGATGCCAAAGGCTGTCTACCGCGCCCTCATTTTGAGCGTCGGTTTTGGCGCATCGGCCTGGCTATTCGCCAAGTACTACTAGGAAGAAATCCCTGTCACTGGTGTATCAATCTGGATATCACTGATATATCATCAACTCTATGAGTCAGGCGATCCACATCCTCAGCCGGGAGAGCACGTCTTTGTCTGAGGAGGCCTATAGCCGCATCCGATCAATGATTATCACCCTCGAACTTGTTCCGGGATCCTTGATTAGCGAGAGCGATTTGATGGCGAAGCTAGGCGTTGGCCGCACTCCAATACGAGAGGCTCTGCGCTCGCTAGCGAATGAAAAATTAGTTGAGGTATACCCGCGGCGCGGAATGTTTGTCTCGAGTGTTGATGTGCAAAACCTATCTGCCCTTTCTGAAGTGCGTGCAGTACTAGAGATTAAAGCCGCTGAATTGGCAGCAACCCGATCAACTCAGGCAGATCACTTAATAACCAAAGCGCTCATTGCCGAGATCAAGTTATTAAAAGGGAACGTAGATATGGCGACGTTGATTGGATTAGATCAACGTATTCATCACCATATTTATCAATGTACTCACAATGAGTTTTTAGCTGCTGCGTTAGATAACTATTACGCCCATGCTTTGCGTATCTGGTTTTTAGCTTTAGACCGTGTTGCAGGTTTGACTGAAGCGATTATTGAACATCGAGCACTCCTAGAAGCAATTGCAAATAACGACTCTAAGGCAGCAGGTAAGGCGATGCGAGAGCACGTTGAGGGATTTGAAACAACGATTCGTAAATCTTTATAAACCACCACTAAACAAGAACGAGGATAAGAGCTATGAGTAAGTTACCTGCAAGTGCAAAGTGTGTCGTTATTGGCGCAGGAATCGTTGGCAACGGCATGGTCTATCACCTTGCAAAGCTCGGCTGGAAAGATATTGTCCAGATCGATAAAGGACCTCTTCCTAACCCTGGTGGATCAACCGGCCATGCCTCTAACTTTATTTTTCCAGTAGATCACTCGAAAGAGATGACTGCGATAACAGCAGAGAGCATGCGCCAGTACAAAGAGTGGGGCACGTTCACAGAGACTGGTGGAATTGAAGTCGCACGTACACAGGAGCGCATGCAAGAGCTTGCTCGCAGAATTACTTCAGCCAAGTCATGGGGTATCGATGGTGGTCGAATCCTGACTCCGGCAGAGGTTAAGGAGTTAGTGCCTTATATTGATGAAACTGTGATTGTGGGTGGCTATTACCAGCCAACCGTGGGTGTTGTTGACTCATTGCGTACAGGCACATTGATGCGTGAATATGCAGTTGAAACTGGTGCGGCACAGTCATTTGCAAATATTGAGGTTCTAGATATCACTGTGGAGAATGGACGTGTTACCGGTGTTGTAACCGATCAAGGCACCATCGCTGCTGATTATGTAGTTATTGCGACTGGTTGCTGGTCACCAAAGCTTGCAGCAATGGCGGGTGCACATATTCCATTGACACCTGCAGTACATCAGATGAAAGATATTGGGCCAGTTCCTTTCTTTAAAGATACTAAAGGCGATATTGAATGGCCAATCGTTCGTGACATGGATGTATTTATGTACGAGCGTCAGCACGGTACAGGTCTTGAGATAGGTTCGTATGCACACCGTCCAATTTTGTACACACCAGAGGACTTACCATCAAATGCAACAGCGGCTTTGTCGCCTACAGAGTTTGCATTTACACAAGCTGACTTTGATATTCAAGATGAGCATGCGTATGAGTTAATGCCTTCGATTGTTGGTGATGAAAACGTTCGTGAAAAATATGCGATCAATGGAATTCTCTCTTACACGCCAGATGGAATGCCAATTCTTGGTGAGACTCCAGAGGTAAAAGGTTTGTGGTCGGTCGCGGCAGTTTGGATTAAAGAGGGACCTGGAACATCAAAGTCAGTTGCAGAATGGATGGTTCTTGGAGACTCTGAGATTGACTTGCATGCATCGAATATTGCACGCTTTCATGATCACCAGAAGGCGCAGTTCCATATTAAGTCTCGAGTCGATGAGAGCTTTAACAAGACTTATGGAATTGTCCACCCATTAGAGCAGTACGCATCCAACCGCAATGTTCGGCTATCTCCGTTTTACGAGGCAGAGAAAGAGCTTGGCGCAGTTTTTTATGAGACTGCTGGTTGGGAGCGACCATTCTGGTATGAATCCAACAAGGGTTTACTTGCAAAGTTTGGTGACAAGGTAATGCCACGTACGGCAGAGTGGGAGTCTCGTTGGTGGTCTCCGATTATCAATGCAGAGCACTTACAAATGCGCGAAAGCGCTGGAATCGTCGACCTCTCAGCATTTGCAATCTTTGATGTTACGGGCCCATCGGCACTTTCCGTAGTTCAAAAAGCAGCACTTCGCCAGATGGATGTTGCAATAGGCCGAGTTGTATATACGCCAGTACTTGGGCCAAATGGTGGGTTTAAGTCTGACTTAACAATCATGCGCCTTGATACTAATCATTTCCGTGTTGTTACTGGCGGAGCTCATGGAATGGCAGATAAGAAATGGTTTAGCGATCTTCTACCAGCTGATGGTTCGGCACAGATCTCTGATCTAACATCGAGCTATACAACAATTGGAGTCTGGGGACCGAAGGCGCGCGAAATTATTCAAGCAATCACAGATGCTGACATGGGCAAAGATGCCTTTAAATTCAGCACGTGCAAGGTAATAGAAGTTGGACCGCTTCGAGTTCTTGCATCACGTATCTCTTATGTAGGAGATCTTGGTTGGGAGTTCTATATTCCCATCGAACAAGGTGCAAAGTTATGGCAGATGATCTGGGAGAGTGGCAAGAAGCATGAAATGATTCCAGTAGGAATCGGCGTTTATGGCACCACAGGTCGACTTGAGAAGTGTTATAGGGCATATGGTCCAGAGCTTGAAACTGAGTACACCGTTATTGAAGCTGGAATGCAGTCACCTAAACTAAAAGAGGCTGACTTCATTGGAAAACAAGCTCATGTAAAGCACCGCAGTGAAGCGCCAGTGTCATTGCTATGTACATTATTTGTAGATGATCACACATCTGCAAATGGTGAGAAGCGATACATGATGGGTAATGAGCCAATCCTTACAGTCGATAAGCAACCAATCGTTGACGCACATGGCCGTCGCTCATATGTGACTAGTGCAGGCTCTGCACCTTCACTCGGCAAGCACATCTTGATGTCGTACCTGCCAACCGAACTTGCCGTTGCCGGCAACACATTCATAGTCGAGTACTTGGGCGAGCACTATCCATGTTCAGTAGCTCAAGTTGGTGCAACACCAGTATTTGACCCAACAAATGAACGGATTATCGCCTAATGGATGTACTTGTCTGCTTAAAACGCGTGCCACTGGCGGGCGGAACTTTGATTCTGACACCAGATGCAAGAGATATCGAGACTAAGCACTTAGGTTTTGGAATCAGCCCTCACGAAGAAAACGCCGTTGAAGCCGGCGTACAGCTAGTAGAGCAAATGGGTGGCACCCTTACATTGCTAACTCTGGGGCCAAGTGATGCCGAAGAGCAACTTCGTTCGCAACTTGCAATTGGAGCTACGCGAGCAGTGCTCATCGAAACCGATGGGCAAGAATGGGATCCACAGGGAACAGCTGCCGCACTCGTGGATGCGATTAATGCCGAAGAGACAAAGTTTGATCTCATCATCTTTGGAGCAGAGTCTGCAGACAGCGCGGGTTATCAGATTCATATCCGAGTGGCTCACGCTCTAAATCGCCCAATCGTGACAAATGTTAAGTCTATGAAGGTTGAGAATAATCTTGTTACTTGTGAGCGAGTAGTGCCAACTGGCCGTGAACATTATGAAGCACCACTGCCAGCAATTGTTACTGTTCGCGATGGATTAAATATTCCACGTTATCCATCAGTACCTGGACGCATGCAGGCACGCAAAAAAATCGTTGACATGAAAAAGGCAGAGCCCCGCATACCAAAGTTAGAAAAAGTAACTCTTGCCCTTGCTCCATCAAAAGATAAGGGTGCAGAAATTCTTGGAAAAGGTGCAGATGCAGTCCCTGCATTAGTAGAAGTCTTAAAGCAGATTGGAGCTTTCTAGTGATTCTGGTTCTTATTGATCACGATGGTGGAGAGATTGATCCGCTCTCTTTGCGCGCACTCACCGCGGCAAGAAAACTAGGTCATGATGTTGAAGCTGTGGTTATAGGTCAAAGCGGTGCGGAGTTAGCTGCAATTGCTGGAGAATACGGCGCTTCAATTTTGCATGTGGCATCACACGCATCCATCTCTGATTACACACCGATGGCATCTGGGCGAGCCCTGAAAGATTTAGTTGAAAAGCTCAACCCTGCTGCTGTTTTGGCGGCAGGCAGCCCTCGTGGCAATGAGCAGTTAGCGCACCTTGCTGCGTTCTTGGATATTCCAATGGCGGCAGAGTGTTCGCAGATAACTCTGGGTGCACCGCACCATGTACTTCGAGCACGCTGGGCTGGCAACCTGATCGAGTCTGCAAATGTCCACTCAGAACTATTGATTGCAACGGTTCTTAGCTTTTCAACTGAACCTGAATCAATTAATGGACCAGCTGCATCAGTTTCACAGTTTGAGCCAAATGTGCAGCCTGCTGACACAATCGTTAGAGTCTTAAGTAGAAGTACGGGCGAATCCAAAGGTGGAGTAACACTCAACGATGCCAAAGTAATTGTCTCCGGTGGCCGTGGTGTTGGCGGACCTGATGGTTTTGGAAATCTAGAAGAGTTAGCAACGCTACTTGGTGGAACTGTGGGTTGTTCGCGCGTAGTGACGAGCTCTGGTTGGCGTCCACATGCTGAACAAGTAGGACAGACAGGCACAAAAGTTGCACCAGATTTATACATTGCAGCTGGAATATCAGGTGCGATGCAACATATTGCTGGTATGAAAAACAGTAAGACAATCGTAGTAATTAACACCGATCCAGAGGCTCCGATTCTTCGCTATGCAGATTACGCAATTATTGGAGATTTACATCAAGTCATACCTGCGCTCACAAGCGCCATACGTCAGGCAAAGGGATAAAAATGTCAGATATCGAAATCGCACAAGCTGCAACTATGAAGCCAATCAATGATATTGCCGCCTCCCTTGGTATCGATGTTGAAAACCTTGAAGCGTATGGAAAGTACAAAGCGAAAGTTAATCTCAAATACTTAACTGCGCTTCCAGAGCGCAAAAACTCAAAACTAATATTAGTTACTGCTATTAGTCCAACACCAGCAGGAGAAGGCAAAACTACGACAACTGTTGGCTTGGGTGATGCGCTGCGACATATAGGTAAAAATGCAATGATTGCTCTGAGAGAGCCATCCCTGGGTCCAGTTTTTGGAATGAAAGGGGGAGCCGCTGGTGGCGGGTATGCCCAAGTAGTTCCGATGGAGGATATTAATCTTCATTTCACGGGAGATTTCAATGCAATCGCTCTTGCAAATAATCTACTTGCGGCTTTGATTGATAACCATATTCACCACGGTAACGAGTTAGCAATCGATATCCGTCGAGTCACCTGGAAGCGCGTTATCGATATGAACGACCGCGCACTTCGTGAGATTATCCAATCTATCGGTGGTGTTGGCAACGGTTATCCACGTAGTGATGGCTTTGACATTGTGGTTGCCTCTGAGATCATGGCAATTTTCTGTTTAGCTACATCGATTGAGGATCTTAAAGAGAAGATTGGCAAGATAGTTGTTGGCTACAAGCGTGACAAGACTCCGGTTCTGGCAAGTGAACTCAATGCTCATGGTGCCATGACTGTTATTTTGAAAGATGCATTCCAACCTAACTTAGTCCAGACACTTGAAAATACGCCTGCCTTTATTCACGGCGGACCTTTTGCCAATATTGCACATGGATGCAACTCGGTTGTCGCAACGACTTCGGCGATGAAATTAGCTGACTATGTGGTTACTGAGGCCGGCTTTGGTGCAGACCTTGGAGCCGAAAAGTTCATAGATATTAAGTGTCGCAAATCTGGCCTACGTCCATCAGCGTGTGTTCTTGTCGCAACGATTCGTGCGATTAAATATCATGGGGGCGCTGATTTAAAGACAATTACTGAAGAAAATCTCGGTGCACTTGAAGCGGGAATCGTTAATTTAGAGCGACATATTCATAATATTAAGGATGTCTACAATCTTCCACTCGTTGTTTCAATTAATAATTTCACGACTGATACCGCCGCCGAAGTCGAACTTCTTAAAGCTCGCGTCGAGGCAATGGGTGTGAAAATCGTGCTTGCGACGCACTGGGCTGATGGTGGAGCAGGGGCTGCGGATTTGGCTCATGCTGTCGTCGAACTATGCGAACAGCCTAATCAGATGAAGTTTGTCTACGAGGATGAACAAAGTTTGTGGGAGAAGATAACTGCAGTAGCTACCAAGATTTACGGTGCTAAAGAGGTAACTGCAGATGCCAAAGTACGTTTGAAGCTCAAAGAGCTTGAAGCTTCGGGTTATGGAAATTTCCCAATCTGTGTTGCTAAGACACAGTACTCATTTAGCACCGACGCCGCTTTACGCGGTGCTCCCAGTGGACACTCATTGAACATTCGTGAAGTCAAACTCTCTGCAGGCGCGCAGTTCATTGTGATGATCTGCGGTGAGATTATGACGATGCCAGGACTGCCTAAAGTTCCGGCAGCAGAGCGGATTGATTATGTAGATGGAAAGGTAGTAGGTCTGTTCTAATGAAGTATTCGCCTTGGTCGCAGGATGTAGCACGTACGCTACTTGCGACCTTGCGCGATGAAAAAGGACCCGTATTGATGGCGCTGCAGTTGATGCAGAAAGAGTTTGGCTATGTCGATAAGGATAGTGTTGAACTCATCGCAAACTACTTCAACAAATCTCGGGCCGATGTTCATGGTGTCTTAACTTTCTACCACGATTTACGAACGACACCTCCAACTGATCATCAGATAGCAATATGTGTAGCCGAAGCTTGCCAGGCAGTTGGTGCCCGTGAACTTGTAAACCAGGCACGGGCAATGTTTGGCGATCAGATTAACGACGCATACTGCTACGGCAACTGCGCACTTGGCCCAGCTGCGATGGTTGATGGAAAATTAATTGGCCGTGCAAACCTAGAAAAAATCACAGAGGCGTTAATGTGAAGATCTATATTCCAGGAGACAGCGCCGCTGTCTCAGTCGGGGCAGATGAGGTTGCCGCAGCAATTGCACAGATGGATTCTTCAATTGACATAGTGCGCAATGGTTCACGAGGTGCACTTTGGCTAGAAACCTTAGTTGAGGTTGAAACACCTGATGGCCGAATCGCATATGGCCCAGTGACTGCAGGCGATGTCGAGGCGCTCTTTGAAGCAGATTTTTTACATGGAGGTTTTCACCCTTTATTACTCGGGAAAACAGATGAGATTGAATGGCTGGCATCTCAAGATCGAGTGACGTTTGCCCGCGTTGGAGTCATCGATCCACTTAGCATCGATGACTATCGGGCACATGGCGGCCTTATTGGTCTGCGCCACGCACTTCAACTCTCAGCCGAGACACTCATTAATGAAATCACTGAGTCCGGTTTACGGGGACGTGGTGGCGCTGGTTTTCCAGCTGGAATTAAATGGCGCACCGTTGCCCAGACTTATAGCGATCAAAAATATATTTGTTGTAACGCCGACGAGGGTGACAGCGGTACTTTTGCCGATCGAATGTTAATCGAGGGCGATCCATTTACTTTAATTGAGGGAATGACAATCGCTGGAATTGCAGTTGGTGCGACTCAAGGCATTGTCTACTTGCGCTCTGAATATCCGCATGCAATCTCAACGCTGCAAAAGGCCATCGATATTGCGCGCAAGAGTGATTGGCTAGGAGACCGAGTCTTAGGCACAGCTGTATCCTTTGATATTTCAATCCGTGTAGGTGCCGGCTCCTATGTCTGCGGCGAAGAAACAGCGATGTTGGAAAGCATCGAGGGAAAACGCGGAGTGGTTCGTGCAAAGCCACCGTTACCAGCGATCGAGGGTCTATTCGCAAAACCAACCGTAATCAACAATGTTCTTACACTCTCAACGGTACCGATGATTATGGCCAATGGCGCAAGTGCCTATAAAGCGCGAGGCGTTGGAAAATCTCTAGGCACTCAAGTTTTCCAACTAGGCGGCAATATCGCACGCGGGGGAATCGTAGAGAAAGCCTTTGGAATAACACTCGGAGAGTTGGTCAACACCTATGGCGGCGGAACACTTAGCGCTCGCCCACTACGCGCTGTGCAAATTGGCGGACCGCTTGGCGCGTATTTTTCAACAGTGCAGTTTGATACATCGATGGATTATGAGTCATTGATTGCAGCTGGAGGAATGTTAGGTCACGGTGGCGTGGTGGTCTTTGATGAAAGCGTCGATTTAGCCCAGCAAGCTAAGTTTGCAATGGAGTTCTGTGCACTTGAATCCTGCGGTAAGTGCACTCCATGTCGAATTGGCTCTACACGTGGCGCTGAAACTATTGATCTGATTATTCAGGGGGTGCGAGTTGAAGAGAATAAAAAACTCCTGCTAGACCTGTGTGAGGTAATGACCGATGGATCTCTGTGCGCCATGGGTGGCTTAACGCCATTGCCGGTTAAGAGTGCGATGATTAACTTCCCATCGGATTTTAATGGAGAGAAAAAATGACGATGATTTTTGAGCCGGATTTTGGTACACCGCCAAGCCAGAAATCCGATCTGGTTAAACTAGAAATTGATGGACGTGAAGTAACCGTTGCGGCCGATACATCGATTATGCGCGCTGCGTTGCAGGCAGGAATTGATATCCCAAAGCTCTGCTCAACTGATCGCTTGAAGGCCTTTGGCTCCTGCCGCTTATGTGTGATTCAAGT
The DNA here is from genome assembly GCA_009699165.1 of Actinomycetota bacterium. Classification (GTDB taxonomy): domain Bacteria; phylum Actinomycetota; class Actinomycetes; order Nanopelagicales; family Nanopelagicaceae; genus Planktophila. The sequence continues at coordinate 10,743 of WLOR01000023.1, forward strand.
TGACGGGCGCAACGCAACTCCGTCATCGTGTACCACCCCAGTTTCGCAGGGTATGAAAGTCTCTACACAGTCAGAGAAACTTGATCGAATCCGCAAAGGTGTCATGGAGTTGTACTTGTCAGATCACCCGACTGAATGTGCAACTGGTGATGAGTGTAAGGTTCATGGGGTTGCCAAAAAGATTGGAATATCCAGTAGTCGCTATACAAATCCAGAGACACATCTAGGTTTAACAAAAGACGAGAGCAATCCATACTTCACATTCGATTCCACCGAGTGCATTGTCTGTAATCGATGCGTACGAGCTTGTGATGAAGTTCAGGGGACTTTCGCACTCACTATTGAAAACCGAGGCTTTGAGGCCCGCGTCTCATCATCGGGAACATCTTTTATTGAAAGCGAGTGTGTATCGTGTGGCGCTTGCGTTCAGGCATGCCCAACAGGTGCGCTAACTGAAAAGACACTTCTGACGATTGGATCACCAACATCATCGGTTATTACGACTTGCGCTTACTGCGGAGTTGGATGTTCCTTTAAGGCCGAGATGCGAGGCGACGAAGTTGTGCGGATGGTTCCGTTGAAATCTGGCGGAGCCAATGAGGGCCACTCGTGCGTGAAAGGCCGATTTGCCTATGGGTATGCGACGCACAGTGATCGCATCACACAACCGATGATTCGCAACGCGATTACTGACCCATGGAAACAGGTTTCATGGGAAGAGGCGATCTCATTTGCAGCCGACGGGTTAAAACGGATTCAATCTGAATCTGGCGTGGATGCAATTGGTGGAATCACATCATCGCGCTGCACAAATGAAGAAGTCTTTGTCGTGCAAAAGATGATTCGCGCAGCTTTTGGAAATAACAACGTCGATACCTGTGCCCGTGTCTGCCATTCGCCAACGGGTTACGGCTTAGGCCAAACATTTGGAACATCGGCAGGTACTCAAGATTTTGAATCCGTCCAGCACAGCGATGTCATCATGCTCATTGGTGCTAATCCAACTTCAGCTCACCCTGTCTTTGCATCGCGAATGAAGCAGGCAATTCGAAAAGGCGCGAAGTTAATTGTTGTCGATCCCCGCGTGATTCCACTAGTTCGTGCTCCTGGAGTTTCTGCATCGCACCATCTGCAGCTAATGCCTGGTACAAATGTGGCAGTCATTAACGCTTTAGCCCATGTGATTGCAACGCAGGGATTGATTAAAAGAGAGTTTGTGGAAGCGCGATGCGATGCTCAATCATTTAAAGAGTGGGAAGAGTTCATCTCTCGCTCCGAAAACTCACCTGAGGCAAGTGAAAGCTCTACGCGAGTACCTGCCGCGCTAATCCGCGATGCTGCTCGACTCTTTGCAGAGGCTGAAAACGGCTCTATCTACTATGGTCTTGGCGTCACCGAACACAGTCAGGGCTCAACAATGGTGATGGGGATTGCAAACCTTGCGATGGCAACCGGCAACATTGGCCGAAAAGGAGTTGGAGTAAATCCACTTCGTGGACAAAACAATGTTCAAGGCTCATGCGACATGGGATCTTTCCCTCACGAGCTTCCTGGTTATCGCCATATCTCTAATCCAGACACCCGAAAAATATTTAATGATGCATGGGGTGTCGAGCTTCAAGCCCGTCCAGGTATGCGTATTCCGAATATGTTCGATGCCGCACTCGCCGGCCAATACCGCGGAATATATGTCCAAGGCGAAGATATTGCCCAATCAGATCCCAACACCTCACATGTACATGCCGCGCTACGTGCCATGGATATGGTGATTGTTCAAGATCTATTCTTGAATGAGACCTCAAAGTTTGCTCACGTCTTTTTGCCGGGTACTTCCTTCTTAGAAAAAGATGGCACGTTTACTAATGCAGAGCGACGTATCAACCGAGTTCGTCCTGTCATGAAATCTAAAACTGGAAAGAGCGAGTTTGAAGTTACTTGCGATTTGGCAACTGCAATGGGCTATCCGATGTCATATCAAAATGGCGCAGAGATTATGGATGAGATTGCTGCAACCACACCAACATTTGCAGGCGTTTCTTTCGCAAAACTTGATGAGCTCGGAAGTATTCAATGGCCTTGCAATAGCAGCAATCCCGAAGGCACTCCGATGATGCACGTTGACAAGTTTGTGCGCGGCGAAGGTAAGTTCATGAAGACTACGTATGTGCCAACTGATGAAAAAGCGACACGAAAATACCCGCTTCTATTAACGACCGGACGTGTCTTGAGTCAGTACAACGTCGGCGCTCAGACCCGTCGCACATCAAATAACATCTGGCATAGCGAAGATATTTTAGATCTGCATGAATCCGATGCTCAGTTGCGCGGTATTGCCGATGGTTCGTGGGTGAAGCTCTCAAGCCGTGTTGGAGAGACCATCATGAAAGCACGAATCACCGACGAAGTTCCTGCGGGCGTTGTCTACACAACATTCCACTTTCCAGAAAGTGGCGCAAATGTTATTACTACTGACTTTTCAGACTGGGCAACTAACTGTCCCGAATACAAAGTTACGGCCGTTGAAATCTCACCTAGTCTGAAGGCCCCAGGTGCGATGGTTGAAACTCATATCGACGGGGATGTTCAACTGGAGTCGATTATCCGAATGGCTAATCAGATTGCAGCAAATATTCCGGCGGGTAATGCACCAGAGATACAAGTTGCACATCATATTGTTCAGTTCTGGACACCCGAGATGATCAGGCGTCTACGAGAGGATGTCGATCAATCCAGACTTATGCCAGATGTTGTGCGGGCAATTGAAATTACCCTAATGACTAATCAGTACCTCTAACTGCTCGCGCAGGCCTTGATAACCAACCAGAGTAGTTTCAAGCGGTAGGCCAATCTCTTGGGCTGCACTGAGAGCAGCTTGTGTTAGCTCGGCAGTTGGAGATTGAGCTAACCACATGAGACGTGAATAGTTTTTGAAGTAATCATCGCGAAGATGTGGGTATCTATCCAAGCCAAGTTCGACAATTACACTGCGATGAAAAGATTTGACTAGAAAATCAGTTAAGAAATATGTTCCTGCGTTCTCTGCCATTATTTTTTCTATCTCAGCGCGACCAGCAAAAACGTCATAACAATGGTTACCACCTAAGCGTTTGACGTTATGTCCTTTGATGACTGTATCGAGTGCGCCATAGGTTCCGCAATCAGCATATGCGACGGCACATTGCGAGTGAGAGTCTTTTATCTGCAATAAAAGTTCATCGACTTCTTGGGCGATTTTCTCGGGTCTGTTATGCAGCAGAGGGGGTAGCGGATAAATCGTTATATCTAAGGCGTTTTGCGCTGCCAGCTCGGCGATATGTGTTGCTAGTGCACCGCATGCCACAATTCCAATACTCATACTGGAAAAGCTAAACGCTCTACAAACTTGTCGTTGAAGTCTGCGCGATCTGAGAGTTCAACGTAGGCGATCTCATCGAGCAATGCCGAAGCTCCATGTCGCTCTTGAGCAGAAAGTAGAACCATTTTTGCGCCTTCGCCAGCTACGTTTCCAGCCGAAAGAATTCTCATTACTGAAAGCTTCGGTACAAGACCTATCTTGATAGCAGATGCGGGAGATAAGTATGATCCGAAGGAGCCTGCAAGTAGCACTTGCTGAATCTCAGACTCGGCGACACCAAACTCCTCTAAAAGAAGCGCCCATCCAGTGGCAATGGCTGCCTTTGCAAACTGAAGTTCTCGGACATCGCGTTGAGTCAAAAAGACACAGTCGCTTAAATCGCCAACATCTTTGCTCCATGTTAAGACAAAGACTCTTTCACCGTCGCGCATTAATAAACGATCAGCCAAGGTTGGAGCAATCTCTACTGCAATCTCATCGCTGACGAAACGTCCCGAGTGATCCAGAAGGCCAACTCCAACAAGTGATGCACAAGCATCCACTAAACCAGATCCACAGATTCCAACGGCAGGTGCATCATCGATGGTTCCAATGACTAATTGCCCATCAGTGATTTTTATCGTCTCAATCGCTCCCGATGCAGCACGAACGCCACACTTAATACTGGCCGCTTCAAAGGCTGGACCGGCTGGTGCGGCAGTTGCCAAAATCTTTTCACCATCACCAAGAACGATTTCACAGTTAGTACCAACGTCGATGAATAGTCGCAGACGTTTGTCACGATCCATTCCCGAGGCAAGTGCACCAGCAATGATGTCGCCTCCGACGTAGGCACCAAGTGAGGGCATAATGACAGCCTTTGCACGTGGGTGAATTGAGATTCCTATATCTACTGCCTCAACATCTTTGAAATCAGCCGATGCCATAATGAAAGGTGCGACCCCCAGTGGCTCGGGATCTATGCCTAAAAGAAGTTGATTCATCGTTGCATTACCGGCAATTGCCACTTCATATACGTGGAGTGGATTAACGCCTGCTTCGGCACATACCTCTTGAGTAAGCTGATTAAGAGTCTCCTGGGCAAGGGAAGATAGTTTGCTTAATGCATCTGGATCTAGCATCGTCGCACTGATTCGCGTAATGACATCTGCACCGAAAGGCTGTTGTTTGTTGAGAATAGATTTAACTGCTAACGGTGTTCCGGTATTTAAATCCAATAGTGTGGCAACAACAGTAGTTGTGCCTAAATCATAAGCAATTCCATATCGAAGCGCAGTTGTATCACCAGGCTCGATATCTATGAATGCTTGGTCGACAAATACTGCGGTTACCTTAAAGTTTGAAGCACGCAGAACACGTGGAACATTTCGCATCGCAGCCAGTGATGCGCTAGCTTCAATGTCATCTATTGCATCGAAAAGTCGGACAATATCGGTACGTTGATCATGCAACGTTGGCTCATCTAGCTCGACGTATCTCTTTTGAACTGCCGGGCGCAAAATAACCTGGCGCCCAACGCCTACGGTTGCCGCTTTAGGGCGCGTTGTAAGTGGTGGAACATCGATTGAAATATCTGTGCTTGTTCGAACCAAACAGGCTAACCGCCAGCCCTGCTTTATCTCAGCCTCAGTGAATGCTCGAAAATCTAACTTCGAAGGTTCAACGTCGCCATCGGTGATTAATATTTTGCACTTCTTGCAGGTGCCGTATCCGCCACAAGTGGAGTCGATTGCAATTCC